>JAUXIQ010000158.1 GCA_030620925.1 Nitrospinota bacterium | reverse complement strand
TGGCGGGTAATGAGGTCCCCCTGCCGGCGCCTGGTCCAGAGCTTTTTATCCTTACGGCCCACGTTCTTGCTGATAACGGCGGACGCCGCCCCCAGTATGGTCTTGGTGGAGCGGTAGTTTTCCTCCAGCTTGACGACACAGGCTGCCGGATAATGACTTTCGAAATGGAGTATGTTCTCCAGGTTGGCCCCCCGCCACCTGTAGATGCTCTGGTCGTCATCACCCACCACGCATACGTTTCCGTGTTTTGCCCCTAGAAGCTGAAGCAGCCGGAACTGGGCGTAGTTGGTATCTTGATATTCATCCACCATTATGTACCTGAACCTGTCCTGCAATCCCTCCAGGACAGCCCTGTCAGATTCCAGCAACTGGGTTACCACCATAATCAAGTCCCCGAAGTCAAAAGCCCTGGCTTCACGGAGGCGCTTCTGATACAGGGGGTAGACGGCAGCGACCTTCTCGTCCAGAGGACTGACCAATGGTGAGCTCATAAACTGTTCAGGTGTAGTCAGCCCGTCTTTAAGGCGTTCAATTCTCCATTTAACGGAGGAGTGAGGATAAAGCTCGGAGCTGATATTCAGATCCTTGAGACACTTTTTGACCAGGGACGAGCTGTCCGATTCGTCGTAGATGACGAAATCCTTGAAGGACTCTTTCTTCCAGGGGTTCTCCCTGAGGATTCTGTTGCAGGAAGAATGGAAGGTGCCCAGCCACAACCTCTGGGCGCGGGAACCCAGGAAAGCGGAAGTCCTTTCCCGCAACTCAACGGCGGCTTTGTTGGTGAAGGTTATGGCCAGAATGTTCCAGGGCGCCACACCCTTTGCATCTACCAGGTGGGCGATGCGGTGCACGATAACCCTGGTCTTACCCGAGCCCGCCCCCGCCAGTATAAGTAGAGGACCCTCTGTATGATGGACTGCTTCCTGCTGTTTTTCGTTAAGACTGTCTTCTATATCAAACTCACTCATGGAGAGCACTCTGGCCGGACATTAAGATTCGCGGCGTGCAACGACATCCATCCTGCCATTATCGTTCCTGATTACCACGTTCTGGGCGTAGACCCCTTTCTTAACCGTGGTGTTGGCATAGACCCAGGAACCATGACCTATAAGGGAAGCGGGAGAGGTCACCGAATTGCAGCCGGTTTCCACGTTGTCCCCCAGGATGGCACCCAGCTTTCTGAGCCCGGTATTATAATGCCGTCCATCGATGGTGATGGTGATCGGCCTTATAGTGCGAGACTCCTTTTCCCTGGCGCTGCGAAACTCCAGATTGGCCAGTTTGGTTCCAGCCCCCAGGTTTACGCGCTGCCCCAGTATGCTGTCCCCCACGTAAGCGAAATGGCCTGCTTCGGCGTGGTCCATGAAAACCGAGTTCTTAATCTCGGTTGCATGACCCACCACCGAGGCATCCCCGATGATCACGCTGCCCCGGAGGTAAGCCCCCTGGCGCAGCTCGGTGTTTCTACCTATGATTGCCGGTGATTTAATGACCACCCCCGGCTCGACAATCGTCCCCTCGCCTATCGCTATACCGATCCTTTCCAGGTATACATCCTCCTCGCATAATATGTATCCCTCAGTGGAGAGTATACCATCCCTTACTTTTTCATTTTCCCCCGGAAGCGGTATGAGCCGTGCACCGGCCAAATCTCGAACTGTTTTGCTGGTCGATGCGATCTCGCCCGAAAGGGCTCCGGACACGTATCCTCGCAATCTGGCCACGGCTTCCCAGACCTCGTTAAGCCCACTAAAGAGAGGGGCATGATTGAAATCCTGCAGGCCGGGGAAATAATAGGCAGGGCTGAATTCTTCTATGGTTCTCGCATCTTTCATCAACGCGCTCCGCTGGTATCAATAATTCCCGTTCATCCGAATCGCCGTCTGCAAATCTGATCCCCCAGAAGGGTCAGGTGGAACTCCTCTCCCAATTTGCAGACAGACCTTTCTTTATTCAACATCTCATTGAACAGCCTGTCAACATCTATATCCATGAACTCCTGTTTCAGCTTCCCTTCCGGCATCGGCCCGCTTCTGAAGAGCATCTCCAGCATCCGCAGTGCCGCCTCACCCATGGGTGTTGCCGCGCTCTTAAACTCTTCGGCCAACAGGGCTATGCCCTGCAAACCCACATCCGACAAGTTCTCCCCGTCCTCCACCCTTCCCCTGAGGTTGATGCTGGTCTTGTCTTCCGTGCCCGAGTTCCTCGCGAAAACCCCGGCCCGCAAACCGCCACCATCACGCACCGAAAGGTACAGCATATCCTCTTCTTCGCTGAACTTCTTCCTGTTCACCCGGCATCTGCCGCCCAGGAAACCCGTTATCCCCATTCGCAAGATCGATTCGAGACCGTTCCAGGAAGAGCTCCCCCTTTTAAATCTACCCTTGTCAGAGTGATAAACGTAATATGTCTTTTTGAATCCGCGGGTAAACGGTCCCCGAATGCGCTCCCCATACTCACTTTGCGACAATTGCGAGCGGAGCCGGGCGCCGGCCGCATAAGAGTTTACGGCACTCTTGAGACCGTTCCCTATAAATATGGGTGATGTCTCTCCCTTGAAATCTTCCAGCCAACCTGCAGTAACGTTATGGCCCGAATCCTCGGTTCCCAGGAAAAAAACGACCTGCTCCGCGCCCTCCAGCGGCCCGTCCCTGAGCAGCCGCAGGTAGCTCAAAGCCGATTTAGGCTCTCCGGAAGCTCCTCCCGGCAGATGGCGCCCCGCTATCTCCCTGAGTATCCACTTATCTCCCACGCCGGTCAGCGCCGTCTCCATGCCCAGATCCCCCGCGTGAGAGAGGACGTTTATATCGCTTTCCACGGTGGTGATGAAAAGCCGGCCGCCCTTTTCCCCCTTATGCTTCTCCATGAGGTATTCCGCCTGAAGGACGGCTATATAATCTCCGGTGAGAACCACCGCCATATCCTCGTCGGCATGATAGTCCAACCGATAGAACCTGTCTCCGTCGGCATCGAAGACGGCCGCACTTACTTCAGCATTCCCCTCCTGAATCTCGCGCCTCTTCCGCCTCCCGGTCTCGAAGAGGGTCAAGACGGCGGTGTTGTCGTTGAAATTTTCTCCTCCGTCGCCCACGAAGTCAGGGCCGATGCGTCTCACTCCATCAAACTGCGTGACCCCCGAGCCGTTATTCACAGGCCCCTCGCAGGAAGGGTTGACCTCAATGACTTCACCGGTGCCCAGACGCTCGAATACTTCCCGGGCCACGCCGGTATACGCACCGTTAGCGGGATCGACGACGAGGGTGAGATGATCCAGGGCAGCCGGTCCTTCCACCCAGGAGTTCCGGCCCTGACAACAGTGATCTTTGAACAGGGCCGCCGCCTGAGCTGAGAAGTCCGCCGCCGCCGTACTTGCTTCCATATCGGCAAGCGATCCGAAATCGGTATTGAGAACCGCTTCGCTGATGATGCCGTCCTCCGACGGCAGGGGCTTCAGCGCCGCATGAGGCAGAAAAATTTTTACTCCGTTCTCGTCGGCGGGATTATGGGACGCGGTCACCACCAGGCTCAACGACGCCCTCTTATAAAGCATGAAAAGGGGGACGGCAGGCGTGGGACTCACGCCGGTGGTCAGCGCCCTGGCCCCGGCCTTCAAGACACCCCTCACCGCAGCCCCGGCCAGCGTTCCTTTTTCATCTCTGGGGTCCCAGCCGATGACCACCTCACCGCCCTGCTCCATCTCCCCCCACCCGAGCATACAGCGGACAACGCAGTAGCTGTATAGCTCCACAAACTGCTCGGTGATAACGCCTTTATCAAGGAAGGCTTGCTGGGGAGAGAGCGAACGGACAGTTTCATGGTCGGAAGGCAAAACCAGCCCCCTCACCCCGTCCGTTCCCTGCAGCCTGACATCAGAAGACATCATGCTCATCCCAATATTTGAAGCGCAGGGGCATCCCGCGTGCCGCGGGATTGCGCCCGGGTCAGGGCAAGCCCCGCCCTTACAATATAATAATCACCTTCTCCCATCCTCCCCGGCGAAACACCCCGCGGAAGGCGGGGCAAGGGGGAGGATATTAACCCCAAACGATTATTTCTTTGTTTTCGCGCCTGGAAGGCGCTCCAACAAATCCGCTACACAGAGTAGGAGCGGCATCTTGCCGCGATTATCTCATAATAATTCCCTCTCAACCAGAGGGAGGGAATAAAAAGCGATGTCATACGGTTCCGCCCGGTATTGAGTCCGCAAAACGACCGATCAAGCCACAGTGACGGATTTGGCCAGCGACCTCGGTTTATCCACGTTCCTTTTAAGGGCAAGGGCGGTGAAATAGGCGAAGAGCTGAGCGACGACCAACTGGGTCAACGGGGCGGTGAGCTGCGGCGAAGGCGGCAGCAGCAGGTCTTCATCGAAGAGTTCCTTATGCTGCTTGATGCTGTCGAAATGGAAAGCCATGAGGGGCCCTCCCCTGGCTTTCACCTCCTCCGCGCTGCCCATGGTAAGGCTGTAATTGTCGTCCTCTTTAGGAGGGACAAAAACCAGGGTGTACATGTCATCGTCCACCAGGGCCAGGGTGCCGTGTTTGAGGAATCCTCCGGGCATCCCCTCGGCGTGAAGATAAGCGGCTTCTTTATACTTGAGCGCGGCCTCCAGGGCTATGGGATAGTAGAGCCCCCTGCCCAGAAAAATCCAGTTCTTATTCTTGCTGTTCTTACGCGCCAGGTTGTTTATGAGACCCGATTTCTCGTTGAGTATTCTCTCCAGCAGCAGGGGGAGGCCGTCGATGTCTTTCCTCAAGGATTTCTCATCTTTTTCTGAAATGGTTTTTTCCATCCTGGCCAGCGTAATGGCGGTTCTCAACAATATAATCATCTGAGCCATCGCCGCCTTGGTGCTGAGAACGCATATCTCCGGCCCTGAACCCTGCATGATTGCGTGATCCACGAGGCGGGACATGGAAGAACCCATGACGTTCACTATGGCCGCCGTCTTCGCGCCCTGCTTCTTGGCAAACCTCAACGCATTCAGGGTATCGTAGGTTTCCCCCGATTGGGATACGGCCACCACCAGGGAATCCCGGTCCATCGCAGCCAGATTGTTGAACTCGTCCGAACCTATGGCCGGTATATACCTGCCGGTGACGGCTGAAAAATAATACTGCGCCGCCAGGGATACGTAGTACGTTGTTCCTGCGCCGATAAAATAGGTCTGCCTGCTTTCCACCACCTGGCGAGCGAGGCGTTCTATCTCATCTTCATGGATATTGAGGGCGTTAATAACCGTGCTGGGCTGCTCGTGGATTTCTTTCAGCATGTAGTGGGGGTATCCCCCCTTCTGGGACATTTCCATGTCCCATTCGATCTCGGTGATGCTCTTCTCTTTTATCTCTCTGGTGAAGATGTCTTTGACGGTATAACTGTCCCTGGTAATAATGGCGAACTCGCCGTCCTCCATCACAATAGCCTTCTTGGTCTCCTCTATGAAGGCGCTGAAGTCTGAACCCACGTAGTTAGCCCGCTGGCCTATACCCAGTATGAGAGGGCTTTCCATCTTGGCGCAGAAAATTTTATGGGGTTCATAGATGGAGACCGCGGCGGCGGCGTATGCTCCCTCCA
>JAUXIQ010000213.1 GCA_030620925.1 Nitrospinota bacterium | reverse complement strand
TTCCTCCCTTACAGGTTTTTTGAATCTCTGGACCTTTTATCGAATGCGGCGGGAGCGGGGGCGGCGCAAGTGGTTATATTTGTTTTAAGGAAAACATTGCTGCCTCCGAAGCGGCTAAACGGTGGGGAAGCCTCCCGTTAAGGGACGTGCTTTGGTGAAGAGCGGGATCTCTTATCCGCTAATCCTGCGAGTCGGGGTTATCTCCGATCCCGGTTTCCAATGAGTCGGTGCCTGGAACGGGCGGTGGCGCGCTTTTAACGACTCCTGTGAGGTGGATGAGCTTTTCCAGTAGCTGGGTTATGGTTCTGGTGTTTTTCACTACTTCCATGGAAATCTTCATATATTCGCCTAACGCAATTGCCCCCAGTCCAAAGAGGAGACCCACGACAAGCACTACCGCGCCGGTGAGCCTGCCGCCTTCAGGGACGAGATGGGAGTAGTAGGCGCCGTCATAGATCAGGAAATCGGGATTGATCAGAAGGATGAGCCCCATGAGCAACGATATCCCGGTGATTATCCATCCGAGAACCGTGAAAAAGATGCTGAGTATGCGCAGGGCGTAGAAACGTTTTTTCATATTGATTTCTCAAACAGAATTTTTCTTCTTGAATTTCTCCAGACAGTCCTCACTGCAGAAATAGAATCGGTCTCCACCGAATAGACTGGAGAGTGCGGTCGATTTTGGTACGTATGTCTCGCAGAAGGGGTCCTTAACCATGTCGTCAATCCTTTCGGGCTCCTTCCGATTACCGGACAATTCGTTTTTATTTTTATTTGAGGTAAAAATACTTTTTAAAAAATAGTAGAATATTACCACTAATATCAGAAGAAAGAGACTTCTCATCCTATTTTCTCTCTGTTTTTTCCCCTTCGATCAGTTATGTATCAAAGGAGTAAAGCGTTAAGTCCGCTTTGTGATACAAATTGTAAAGCCCGGCTGTTTAAGTTGTTATTATAAAACGGCGTATGCTATATTTTGATGAATTAGAGAAAATCCTTGCCAAACAATAATTTGAATGATATCTTAATTTTCAGTCTTATTCCAATTATAGTTTTGTCCTTTGCGGTTTGTCAAGGTGCACCGGTGCAGAGTTTGGTTAGAGTTCAGGTGGTGATGTGAAAGATGAAATGCGCATCACCATGTTGGGGTGCGGGACGAGTACCGGAGTGCCTACCATCGGTTGCAAATGTGAGGTGTGCACTTCCGAGGATCCAAAGAATAAGCGTAGCCGTTCATCCATCCTGATAAGCTATGGGGGTGGTAACGTGCTTGTGGACACCGCCCCTGAGCTTCGGTTGCAGTGTCTGGCCAATAATGTGGACAAGGTGAACGCTGTTCTTTTTACCCACTCTCACGCAGACCATATACATGGTATAGACGAATTGCGTATTTTCAACTGGCTCCTGCAGGACGTCATTCACTGTTACGGAGATGAGGGAACTATCAAACACCTCCGAAATATTTTTAAGTATATCTTTTCCGACGAGAGAACGCCCAGCTACGTACCGCAGCTTCAGTTGCACGTCGTGGACGGAGAGTTTGAGCTCCTGGGGGCCATGGTGGTTCCTATCCGTCTCATGCACGGGCCATCACCCGTGCTGGGTTTCAGGATAGGGGATTTCGCATATATGACGGATTGCAATTATGTGCCCCCGGAGTCCATGAAACTGCTGGAGGGATTGGAACTTATGATTTTGGGTGCTTTAAGGTACGAGCCACACCCTACGCATTTCAGCCTCCAGGAGGGCATCGAGCTTGCTCGCAAGGTGGGGGTTGAGAGGGTGGTTTTCACCCACTTAAACCATAACCTGGATTATGGTGAAGTCAACGCGCAGTTGCCTGAGGGCATGGCGTTAGGCCACGATGGTCTGGTGGTCCATCTATAACGGGCGGTGTTGCAAGTTGAGCGTCTGACTGTTTGTCGGGTTAAATTGTAGTTTCTTTACGGAGTGTCGGTATGAAGAACATGAACAAGAAAATGCTTTCTATGGCGCTGGATATAGCCTCCGAGCTGAAGGCCAATGCACTGTTCGTTTATGCCGACGTTTTAAAGGATTACAAGGTTCCAAAGGAATTGATGAAGGAAACCAAACTGGTATACATAACCCGCAGCGAGGAAAACTACAGCGAAGCCGTCAAGGTCACCAAAAACGTCATCCTGCTACCAGACATAGACCTGACCAGAATAGGCCAGATCAAGATAGCCATGATAAGGGGGTTGTCGGCGGGGGTGATCAAGCGGGATGATAAAGTTGTATGCGTCTCGGGCAGCCCAAAGCTGGGGAGGCTGGACAGCATACTGGTGCTTGAAGTGGGGAAGGAGCACGAGGTTTTCGCTTTAACGGATTCCGTGGGCCTGGGTGAGAATGTGCGCCATGAGGTTTTCGACGCCGTTCTCAACATAGCCCTGGAGCTCGCTTTCAAAGGGCGTGATGGAAAACCGGTGGGTACTATCTTCGTGCTCGGAGATGATGAAAAGGTGATACAGCTATCCAGGCAGATGATAATCAACCCTTTCCAGGGGTATCCGGAGGAAGACAGAAATATCCTGGACCCCAAGCTCAGGGAGACCCTGCAGGAGTTCGCCGCTATCGACGGGGCCTTCATCATTCAGGGGGACGGAACGGTTGTGACTGCTGGGCGGCACCTGAACGCGGCCTCGGAGGACCCCGATCTCCTCAAGGGGCTGGGCAGCAGGCATGTAGCCGCCTCGGGTATCACCGGCGTCACCGACGCCGTGGCCATAGTAATTTCTGAGTCCACGGGGGCGGTTCGCATCTTCAAGAGCGGAAAAATGATGATGGAGCTGGAGCCTCCACCGGCATAGAAGCCGCATCTGAAAGAAAGACATCAAACCCGTATGAACGCAGCTTACATTTATTCGGACAGATACCGAGACTTCGATTACGGCCCTTTCCATCCTCTGCGAAACTCAAGGCTTTACCAGACTTACTATCTGACCCACCATTATGGCCTCCTGGAGGGAGGTCGGATCATCCAGAAGGAAACCCGCCCCGCCACCGACGAAGAGATGAGCGCTTTTCACAGCCAGGAATACCTGGATATCCTGAAAGCGGCCAGTCAGGGAGTGGAAAGCGTCGAGTTCTATAGATACGGGCTGGGCAGCGGCGACAACCCCGTTTTCCAGGGGCTATATGAATGGTCCACTCTCTCCGCCGGCGCCACCATGCAGGCGACGGAACTGGTGGATTCGGGGACCGCGGCGACAGCCTTTAACATCGCGGGTGGTCTCCATCACGCCCACAGAGAAAAGGCTTCCGGCTTCTGCTATATCAACGACCCGGTTGTAGCTATCAGCAGTCTGGTGAAGAAAGGCAGGCGCGTCGCCTACCTGGATTTGGATGCACATCACGGGGACGGCGTCCAGTGGGCTTTCTACGATAACCCCCGGGTGCTTACCGTATCCGTCCACGAGAGTGGGACCTATCTCTTCCCGGGCACGGGAGGAGTGGAAGAGACGGGGAAGGGTGAGGGAGAAGGTTACTCCGTCAACGTGCCCCTTCTTCCCGGAAGCGATGACGAAGTCTTCCTTTATGTCTTCGATGAGGCGGTAGTTCCCTTTATAACCCGTTTTAAGCCCGATATCCTGATGACACAGTTGGGGGTGGACACCTTCAAGGCCGATCCCCTGTCTCACCTGGAGCTTACCACCGCAGGTTTCGTGGAGGCGGTCGGGAAATGCAAAGAGCTTTGTCCGCGCTGGATAGCTCTGGGTGGTGGTGGGTACGACGTGGATACCGTGGCCCGTGCCTGGACGCTCGCCTGGGGCGTAATGTGCGGCCTGGAGCCGCCGGATGAGCTCCCCTCAGAATACGGCTCGCTTTTGGGGGCCGATGCCAGGGCGAGCGCGACCCTGAGAGACGCTCCGCTTTCGCAGCCTTCCCCCAATAAAGACCAGGCCCTGAGAGAGGCCCGCAATGTCGTGGAATATCTGTCGGGCAAGGTCCTCCCCCTCATAAAGCCCGGAAGTTGACATAACTTGAGATTTCGAATTGCGCCTGGAAGGCGCTCCTAAGTGATAAAATAGACTCGTGTATGGAGCGGGAGCAGCATCCCTTGAGGTGAAAGACCCGTGCGGATTGTGTATGAGCGACTTCCAGGCGCGATGCCGACAGCGTTTCTCCTGAGAGACGCATGAAATAAATCCGGTTCGGCAGATATTAAAGGAAGCGGAACAATGAACAGGTTTAAGATTTTTATAAGTGCTCTGGTGTTGATGATTTTGATAACGGGGTTGAGCGGCAATTTAGTAGCTGGCGAAAATAGGGGTGAGCTTCCTGAAGGCGGAAAGGTTTTATCCGCAAAAAATGTTAGCTATGGCCCTGAAGACTATGTATCCCTTTTCTATGAAATGGCCGTAGGTGATTACAAAATCTTGTATATCAATGGTGATGGTAAGGCTACTTTTACTCGCTATCAACGTGTTGTTTTAGAAGACAAGCGAGGACGGATAACGCGGGATGTTGTTGACAGGGTTTTCAACAAAATCCAAGAGGTCAATTTTTTCCAGATGGAGGACGGGTATAAACTCAAATATGATCCGCATGCGCCGCATGCGCTGAAGGACGGCGCTTACTATACGGTGAAAGTATCGATCGG
>JAUXIQ010000327.1 GCA_030620925.1 Nitrospinota bacterium | reverse complement strand
GTCCAGCTCGTGGGTATCGCAGAACCGGGTAATGTAGAGGACGACGCTGTTCACGTTGAAGTCTTTTACGTAGTCCTTTATATGCTTGAACCTCAGGTCAAGCTCCTCCTGGTAAGGCTCCTCGGTGAGCCGCCTGTAGGTGCGCGGGCACATTAAGTCGTAGAGGTAATGTTTGGCCAGTGCGTCGAGGGGGTCTCCTGAATTGTCCACGTCGTTGCCGTATATGCGGCTGCCCAGGCACATGTCGTCCGCCACCACGTTGGCCCCGCCTTCCTCCAGCACATTGATGAGGATGGGGTCGTCCACTTCGCTTCCGTAGACCAGCACCCTGGCGGCCGTCTTGGGCGGACCGTCGCTCCTGCTCTTCGCCTCGTCAATGACCTGCTGGAACAGCTTGCTGCTCTCCTGGACGGGCAGGCTCAAACCCCGGATGACCGTCTCCAGCGTCTCTGCGCCCGATATTTTCGGGGGGTCATCTTTACGCAGGTCGTAAATCTGGCGCATGAGTGAGCGGTTCTCGTTGTGCAGGTCGATGGCTTCTTTGAGCTTTTCGTCGGTTATCTCTTTTCCGGTAAAACCCTCCAGGCTCTTCTTGAACAGAGAGTACTCTCCCTTGAAGAAGTCGAGAGACGCATCGTCTATCCTGTGGGGGATATTGATGAAATGCGAGTAACCGGGTTTGAGGTAATAGTTCCAGATGTTATACATGCGCTCCACGGTGTCGCAGGAGTGGGGGCATACGAAGCCGTCCAGGAAATCGTATCTCCCCTTGAGGCCCAGGTCGAAAGAGCTGCGCACAAAGGGGCACATGATGGTTTCCAGGTATGCGTCCGCGTCGGTAATGGTCTCAGACATGTCGCCAAGTAATCTGAAGGGGACCACGTCGGCGGCTGTAAACAGCTCAAGCGGCGGAAAGCAGCAGTAATAACCTACCACCTTCTTTCCCTCTTTCTTCAGTTGTCTCCCCATCTCGGCTCTATTCGGAAAAGATTTGATCGCTTCCAGCATCTCTAACCTCCTGATTTCCCGGGTGGCCTTGCGGAGACTTTTTAAATCACCAGCCGAAGTCACTCAAAAAACTGCTCCAGAAGCCTGCCCATATCGATTCAGTTTCTAAATCCCTGACTACGAACTCTGCATACATTATATGCTGGGCAATCTATTGTCAAACGGAATTTAACATACATTCAACCTCAGGCTGAGGGCAATCCTGGAGAGGTTTCCCGATGGCCAAATTTGTCAAACACAAACGTCGGCACTCCGCATTCGGTCCCTCCTCGCTCTTTAATTCGTTTCCCGTTTTTCCAGAATTTCCAGAAAAGAGGAAAGTTTGGCCATGGCCTGATCGGGGGAGAAGTTCCGCTCGTCGGTCATATCACCATCGAGATCGAGGAAAGGGATGCCCCTGCCCTTCAGGGCATCGCCGATGATGCGTGTCGAGCCGGTTTCGTGATAGCAGGCGGGCGTGGAGAAATGGATGGCTCCGTCGACGTTGTATTCCTCGGCGAGCCCGATCAGGGCCTCCACCCTCTTTTCGGCCCTTCCCACGAAAGGGTTCTGAAGCGCTTTAAGCGCCAGCCCTTCAAAGGGATTGTTCTCATCTATCTCCGACCAGAAGACCCGGGCCTTTTCTACGGTCGGCACACTTACTTTGTGAGATGCGAGGGCCTCGAAAATGCCGGTGGGCTGGACGGGCGTCCAGGGGAACCAGAGGACCCTGTAATCCTCAGGGAAAGCTCTTCCATCACTTATCCTCTCTTTCATCTCCTGGATAAGCAACCGGTTGATTTCATTCCGGATAGGCGAACCCCAGAACAGTGAACCGGTGATACCCAGTATGCAGGCCTTATGCCCGTCCCACGGACAGGGCTTCGTCTTCATCAGCTCATTGACTTCGAGATAAGAGGCTCTGGCACGGTTGGAGCATCGTATAGCTTCCTTCAATCTTTCAGGATCGAGCTTTTCCCCGGTCAGGGCCTCGAGCATGGCCGCGATCTCTTTGAGTTGAGAAGCGACATATTTTATGGAGGAAGCGCTGATTTCGTTGGGCACGTCGAAAAGGACGCTCTCCTTCTCCCGGCTGCCGGCGATAATCTCGTTGGTCTTCGCCTTCCCGTTGCAGTAGTAACTGGACGTAAGAAAAAGGTCGCCTCCGGGCAAAATATCCTGAAATTGTGCCCCCAGTACCAGCCTGTAAAAGGAGCAGATGTCCCTGGAATAACCTTCCTTCTCAGCTTCCACCATTATGGATGAGCCGGTTCCACTGTTCGCAGCATGAAGGCTGTTGCAGGCGATCTCAAAATCGAAGGGGACAACGTCGAAAGCCCACAGCAGCTCCATGGGGAAAGCGTAACAGGAGACCCACACCACCCTGGCATCCTCATCAAAAGCGCGCAAGAATGTGGAGGCCATTTCCCTGAGGAACATGTCGTACCCGCTGGGTCTCTTCTCCAACCTTTTATCCATGAACGCTTCAATATTTTGAAAATCGGTTTTCATCTATTCCCCCTCGCGGTTATCTATTTTAATCTCCTATCATTTCCACGAAAGCCTCTACCCTGGTCCCTACTTGTCCTTCATACCCCGAAAGGTAATCGTTCTGGAGGGTTAAAAAAGGTTTATGGTCGTTCTCTATGCGTTTTTCGAGGACAGGCGCATCGAACAGACCGTAATCGCAGAACGCCAGGCCGCTGTATATGATTCCGTCAATCGAGTAGTCATTGACCAGTTCCCGCACGTAGTCGATTCTTCTATCAGGATTCGACATCCTGGGGCATGGCGGTTTGAGGAGGTACCTGCGGGCGAGGCTTTCAAGCGGATCGGAACCCGCTTCGACATAATCGGAATAATGTCTCAGGCCGGTACAGGTATCGAAGGCGACCACGGATGCACCTGCGGCTTCCACCATTTGAAAAAGGCCCAGTTTGTCTAGTACATTCCCCACCACCAGTATCCGCGGAAGTTCTTCTTCCGGCGGATCGGCGGCCAGTGCAAGGGACTTGAGTCCACCCCCGGTTGCATCTTTGGGGCTGGTCATCTCTTCCAGACATAGCGCAAGAAGTTCGCTCCCTTTATAAGGCGGCGGTGCCTTTTTTTGCATCTCAAACAACCCCATCATCATCGTCCTGCACTCGTTCATTAGAGAGATCGCCTGCGCCAGGCTTTCGTCGGTTATGTCGACCTCAAAGGTTTCCTCCAGCCCTGTTTTCAGGTTGGAAAGCTGCTCGGAAAAGTACTTCACTGCGGGTTCATTACTCCTCCTGGGGAGCTCCAACATATACGAGAATGGCGTCTGAACGTAACTGCTCCATACATCATACAGCCGTCTCATCC
>JAUXIQ010000106.1 GCA_030620925.1 Nitrospinota bacterium | reverse complement strand
CTGAAGTCTGAACCCACGTAGTTAGCCCGCTGGCCTATACCCAGTATGAGAGGGCTTTCCATCTTGGCGCAGAAAATTTTATGGGGTTCATAGATGGAGACCGCGGCGGCGGCGTATGCTCCCTCCAGGGAGTGGAGAGTCTGAAGGAAAGCATCCTCGACGCTGCCGGTGAGCGAGTAGTTTTTCTCCATGAGATGGGCTAATACTTCGGAATCAGTTTGAGAAACGAACTTGTAGCCTTCCTTTTCCAGTCCTTCCTTAAGCTCGGTATAATTGGAGATGATGCCGTTGTGCACCACTGCGAAATCTTTTTTAGCGCTGGTATGGGGATGGGAATTCTCCTTGGCCACCTGCCCGTGGGTGGCCCATCGCGTGTGGCCGATCCCCGCGCTGCCCGGAGGTTCGGATAGCCTCTCCTTGATTTCAACCTCTTCAATGGTCCCGATGTTTTTCCGCACGTCTATTTCCAGGTCGTTAATAACCGCCACACCGCACGAATCGTAACCCCGATATTGGAGGTTCTTGAGGCCGCTGACCAGTTGATGGGCGACATTATGAAAGCTTGCGATACCGATAATTCCACACAATTTTACAGTTCTCCCTGTTTAGGGAAAGTAAAGTGGTGGGGAATGCGCTCCTCAGGCTGAATCACGCAGCCCGCGGCCAGGGTGTTTCCCGATCCCACCATTGCCCCGTCGCCTATGAAAGACCCGATTTTATGCAGGCCGGTATCCATATCTATCCCGTTGGTTTTTACGCTTATGGTGCCCCCGTCCAGGCGCCCGTTTACGGTCATGGTCCCCGAACCGATGTATACCCCTTCGCCGATCACGCTGTCTCCCACGAAGGAGAGCCTCCCTACTTTAGATCGGCCAAAAAGGACGCAATTCTTAAGCTCCACTCCAAATCCGATCTCCGAGTTTGCCCCTATGGAGGTATATTCCCTGATCAAAGCGTTATGACCGATAAAAGAGCCGGGTCCGATGCTGCAGGGGCCCTTGATGAGGGTGCCCTTTTCCACCGTTACGTCATCTGCTATGACCACGGAACCCTGTATACTCACATCGCCCATGAGCTGGGCCTTCTTGGAAATGAAAGCGTGCTCCCAGGAATCCATAATCATTTTGTTGCCCCGCAGAATATCCCAGGGATAGCCTACATCCACCCAGTCTTCCTCCCAGATGGAAGCTTTCAACCCCTGGTCCTCGATGAGGGCTTCCAGGGCTTTCTCCATAATGCAGCCATTCTTTTCCAGCAGGTCGAAGTAAACGCTGGGCAGTATGAACGCTCCGGCCAGGACGTAATTGCCGAGTCCCTCCTCCTGTGGTTTCTCGATTATCCGGAGGATATTCATCTCCTGGTCCATGAAAATGTTGCCATATTGCTCGGTGGCAGGCGTGAGGCAGACGGAGGCTATGGGGAGCCTGAAGGAATTGAAAGAGTTGATGGTACTGTTGTATATATTTGAAGAGGTAACCGTATCGCCGTAAACCAGCATGAAGTATTCGCCGCGCAAGACTTTTTCTTTCATGTGCAGGACAGCATCGCCTATTCCCACCGGCTCGTCCTGGATGGCGTATGTAATGTTAACCCCTTGCTCCGCCCCCCCTTTAAAATGGTCCATTACTTTATCACGCTCATGACCCACCACCAGCACTATGTCCACGATACCCGCCGCCCGCAGTTGTTCTACAATATTTTCCAGAATGTATCTGCCGCTGAAGTTTATCATCACCGCCGGCCTGGTGGCCGTAAACGGGTCCAGTTTGCTGGCTCTACCGCCGGTTAAAATTACAGCTTTCATCTTTCCACCATCCTTTTACATCTATATTATAGGCACAGATTCATGGCTGGAGAGCATTTTTCTTCGTCTCAAACGCCCCCACCTCGCCCCCATACGGGAGACAGATGCCATGGACAATGCAATAGGGCCCCAGGCGCGCCCCCTGCCCCACCCGGCTGTCCGTGACCACTGCCCCCGGCATGACCGTGCACCCCTTACCCAGGACGGTGGTCCCCCCTATGTGGCAGCCGGGGTGAATCACGGTATCCTCCCCTATCTGCGCCTCACAATCGATATAAGTTGTTTCAGGATCAATCAGCGTGACACCCCGGAGCATCCAACTGCGGTTAATCTCCTCTCGCAGAACCTTTTCGGCCCGAGCCAGCTCCACCCTGTCGTTAATCCCCAGAACCTCTTCGGCATCAGCTTCCAGAGCCACCACCTTCTCAGACCGTTTAGTCGCCTCTTCTATTACATCGGTAAGATATAGTTCCTTCTGAACGTTATCGTCCTTAATTTCCTTCAGGGCACTGAATAGGACTGACGACGCGAAGCAATAAACTCCGGCGTTTATCTCTTTGACCGCCGCCTGCTCAGCGGTGGCGTCCTTATCCTCCACTATCTTCTCCACCGACCCGTCCTGCCTGCGGATCACCCTCCCATACCCTGAAGGATCAGAGCGGAAGGAAGTCAAAACGCTTGCCGCCGCCCCTTTTTCCCTGTGCTCTCTCATAAGGCCCTGAAGCGTGTATGGCTTCAGCAGGGGCGTGTCTACCGGCAGGACCATAATTTCACCCCCGTGGTCCGCCAGGTATCTCTCCACCTGCATGAGGGCGTGTCCGGTGCCCCGTTGTTCCTCCTGGAGGACGAACTCCACCTCCCAATCCGAGAAGGCCGCCCGGACCTCATCCGCCTGGTATCCCACCACCACCAGTGTTCTGCCCGGCTCACATCGGCTCACCGTTCGCAACAGATGGCCCAGCAAGGGCATCCCGCACAAGGGGTGGAGGGCTTTCGCCTTCCTGGAAACCATCCTGACTCCCTTGCCTGCAGCCAGTATTACGGCGGCGGTCTCTTTTCCCATTACCCTTCTCTCACTTCTTCCGGTCAATAAGCTTCTTGGCGATGTTCACCGCTTCCACGGCATTTTTACCGTATGCGTTTGCGCCTATTTCAGCGGCAAACTCGGCTGTCACCGCCGCTCCCCCCACCATTACAGGACAGGTAATACCCGTTTCCCTGAGATGCTCGACCGTTTTACCCATTTCCAGCATGGTGGTTGTCATGAGGGCACTCAGGCCGATTGAATCCACCTTATCGGCCACGGCCACCTCGGCTATCCTCTCCGGGGATACGTTGATTCCCAGGTCCAGCACCTCGAAACCGTGGTTCTCGAGGAGCATGGTAACGATATTTTTACCGATGTCATGGATGTCACCCTGCACGGTGGCCATGATGATCTTCCCCCTGGATACTGTCTCCCTCCCCTTCAGGGCTTCTTTGATGCGCCCGAAAGCGATCTTGGCCGCTTCCGCGGATAACATCACCTGGGGGAGAAAAAAGTCCTTGCTCTCGAACCGCCGGCCTACTTTTTCCAGGGCGGGGATGAGGATTGAGTTGCTCATCTCGAGGGGGTCCATACCCTGCTGAAAAGACTCTTCCACGAGAGAGAGAATGCTTTCCTTGTGGCCCTCAAAAACCGCTCTGAACAGCCTGTCGGCAGGAGTCGTTTGTGCCGGGCTCTCCCCGGGCCTCACCTCTTCCTGCTGCCCGCCATAGAGCTTGATGTATCGCAGCGCTTTTTCGTCTCGCCCCTTGATCACCGCCGAAGCGTGGAAGGTTTCCGACATCCGCCTATATTTAGGGTTCATGATGGCGCCGTCCAGTCCGGCAGCAACGGCCATGGCCAGGAATGCCGAATTGAGGAGGCCCCTTTCGGGAAGCCCAAAAGAAATATTGCTTACTCCCAGCGTCACGGCAAGGCCCAATTTCCGCTTGATTAGCTCTATGGCGCTCAATGTCTCCAGGGCCAATTCCTGATCGGTGCTCACAGATAGGGTCAGGGGGTCTATGACCAGGTCGTTCCCGGACAGACCATGGCCCAGCGCACTGTCCAGAATCCTCTCGGCAATTTTCAACCGATCGCCCGCTTTCTGCGGTATCCCCCTGTTGTCGAGGGTGAGGCCGATAACCGCCGCACCATACTTTACCGCCAGGGGAAGGATTTTATCCATTATTTCTTGTTCGCCGTTAACCGAGTTGATGAGGACTTTCCCGTCCGCCGCCCTGAGACCGGCTTCCAGAACATCAGGATCGGCCGAATCCAGCACCAGAGGGGCCGCCACGCTGCGCTGCACTGCGAGCACCGCCCCGGCCATGAGGCCTGCCTCGTCAGCGCCGGGTGCCCCCACGTTCACATCCAGAAGGTCCGCCCCCGCCTCGACTTGTTCCCGGGCCTCTTTTAAGACCTCGTCCAGCTTACCCTCCACCAACTCGCCGGACAGCTTTTTCCGGCCCGTGGGGTTTATTCTTTCCCCGATTACAACCAGTGGAAAACCCGACCCCAATTTCACCACCCTGCTGCGGCTGGAGACGGCAGTGCCCGCTTTAACAGGCTCAACCGTCGTCGGCTTCAAACCTTCGACGGCCTT
This sequence comes from Nitrospinota bacterium, assembly GCA_030620925.1. Lineage (GTDB taxonomy): Bacteria > JAUXIQ01 > JAUXIQ01 > JAUXIQ01 > JAUXIQ01 > JAUXIQ01. The sequence goes on along the minus strand of JAUXIQ010000106.1, from coordinate 2,448 downwards.
TATGGCGGCTCGCATGTGCTGTGGCGTGGTCCCGCAGCAGCCGCCGATGGCGTTCGCTCCCTCTCTTACAAATCCAACGTAGAAGGAGGCCATTTCGTCGGGTGACATGGGAAAAACGGTTCGCTCCCCTTCCAGCCTGGGTATCCCGGCGTTGGGTTGCACCACCACCGGGGTGCTTGTAGAGCGCCTCAGTTCCCTCAACACCTGCTGCATGGACTCAGGGCCGGTGCCGCAGTTGGCCCCGATTATATCCACCCCCAGCGACTCCAGGCAGACCGCCGCCGCCTCGGGGCTGGTTCCCAAAAGTGTGCGACCATCCTCCTGAAAAGTCATGGTGGCCATGATGGGAACGGAAGTTACCTCTCTGGCCGCCACTACGGCCGCCCTCATCTCCTTGAGATCGGAGATGGTCTCCACCACCACCAGGTCGATCCCCTCTCTGGCGGCGGCCCCTATCTGCTCCCTGAAAATATCGGTTGCTTCATCAAAAGTGAGGGTCCCCACGGGTTCCAGGAACTTCCCTGTGGACCCCACCGACAGCGCGACCAGGCACCTGTCCGAAGCGGCTTCCCTGGCGATTTTCACCGCCTGTCCGTTAATCTCCTCGGCCTTGCGGCCCAGACCCTGCTCACCCAGTTTTATTCTGTTCCCGCCCAGGGTATTGGTCTCTATTACGTCCACCCCCTGGTCTACGTAAGCCCGGTGAATATCGCGCAGCATCCCGGGCTCCGTGAGATTCAGCTCCTCGAGGCAGACCCCGGGCCCGCTCACCCTGCTCTGCAGCATGCTCCCCATGGCGCCGTCGAAAATCAGCACCCCTTTATCAAGTTTCGCCCAGAGACCCTTCACCATCACTTAATATTCCTTACGTACTTCTATACCCAGAGACATTATCTTCTTCCGCAAGGTGTTGCGGTTAATGCCCAATATTTTGGACGCCTTCAGTTGATTCCCCTTGCACTCAGCCAATACCCCCTCCAGGAGAGGTTTCTCCATGTGCTCCATCACCATTTGATAGAGATTGCCCTGACCGGCACGGCACATTTTTGATATAAAATAGCTTAGTTTCTCTTCCAGCATCCCGTCTATGGAAAACTCCCCTTCGCGGCCCGGTTGTCCCTCTCCGATGAAAGAACGGAAGTGTTCGGTGGTGATGCTTTCCCCCGTGGAGAGAATTATGGAGCGTTTCACCATGTTCTCCAATTCCCGAACGTTACCCGGCCAATGGTATTCCATCAGAATGTCCATTGCTTCGTTGGTGAGATACTTTGGCCCGCTACCCAATTCCTCGTTGAACTTGTTGAGGAAGAAATCGGCCAAGGGCGGAATGTCTTCCACTCGCTCCCTCAGGGCGGGCAGTTTTATCTGCACAACGTTCAGCCTGTAATATAACCCCTCGCGGAATTTTTTCTCGCTCATGGCCTGCTCCAGGTCGCGGTCGGTGGCCGCGACAACCCTCACATCCACCTTGATGGGGTATCGGCCGCCCACCCTGTCGATCTCTCTTTCCTGGAGCACCCTGAGCACCTTGGTCTGCAGGGAGAGGTCGAGATCTCCCACCTCATCGAGGAAAATGGTGCCTCCCTCCGCCAGCTCGAATTTTCCCGTTTTGGCGGAGTCTGCGCCGGTGAAGGCGCCCTTCTCATGTCCGAAAAGCTCGCTCTCCAGCAGGTCCCTGGGTATGGCGGCGCAGTTAACGGCCACGAAGGGGTTGCCGGCGCGGTGGCTGTTCCGATGGATGGTCCTCGCCACCATCTCTTTGCCTGTGCCGCTTTCGCCAAGTATAAGGACGGTGGTATCGCTGTCGGCCACCTTCCCTATACTCAGGAACACTTCCTGCATAGCCGGACTTTTCCCTATTATCTCCTCCTTCGGCTGCTCGGCGTCGGTCATATAGGCCGCAAGCTTCCTCTGGATGGACCTCTCGTGGAGCGACTTCTCGACAACCAGGTATATCTGCTCCATGTCGAACGGTTTTACGATGTAATCGTATGCGCCTTTCTTCATGGCGCTGATGGCGTTGTTCATGGAATTCTGGGCGGTGATGATCACCACCAGGGCCCGCGGGCGCTGCTCTTTGATCTTTTCCAGCACCTCCAGACCGCTCAGCCCGGGCATCTTTATATCGAGTAGGATCAGGGCATAGTTTCTTTCCAGCCCTTTGGCCAGGGCCTCATTTCCATCGGAAGCGGTGTACACCTGATACCCTCTCTTCTCCAGGCCCCGCTCGAGGACCAGCCTTATGCTCTCTTCATCATCGGCTATCAGAATGGGCTCTCCGGACATTTATCCTATTCATCCCCGCTTATTGCTCTTCATTTACCAAGGGGTAGAAACACCTTGACCACCGTCCCTTCCCCGGGCCGGCTTTCCAGTTTTATGCGTCCCCCGTGCTGCTCAACGATGTTCATGGATACCGCCAGGCCCAGACCGCTTCCCCCTTCTTTG
>JAUXIQ010000177.1 GCA_030620925.1 Nitrospinota bacterium | reverse complement strand
TGCGGTGCGTCCTCGGCGGTGGCCACGTATTTTTTCCCTCCCAGCAGCTTTTCGGCCTTCGAAGTGTCGACACGCACTATTTCGGCGTGGGGATGGGGGCAGTGTAAAATTTTGCCGTGCAGCATGCCGGGCATTTTGATATCGGCGGCGTATTGAGTGGCGCCGGTAACTTTCTCTTTGATGTCCAGCACCGGCAGGCGCTTTCCCAAATAAGAAAATTTCTCTTTCATGAGTTGATCCCTCCTAACCACCCTTTCAATGTTTTTAGACCGAGGGTTTTCCGTATTTCTCCCGCAGCACTTTTTTAAGGATTTTACCGCTGGGGTTCTTGGGCAGCTCCTCGTCCAGGAACAGCACGCTGCGAGGTTTTTTGTAGCTGGCAAGGTTGACCCTGCACAGCTCTATTATCTCTTCTTCGGTGGCGCTGCCGCCATCTTTGAGCTTGATGACCGCCAGCACCGATTCGCCCCACGTATCGTCGGGGTAACCGATGACCGACACCTCCATCACCGCCGGGTGCTGGTATATGACCTCCTCTATCTCCCTGGGGTAGATGTTTTCCGCACCGCTTATTATCATGTCCTTCTGCCGGTCGGTGATGAACATGTAGCCCTCATCGTCCACCCAGGCCATATCCCCGGTATACAACCAGCCGTCCACGATGGTCTCGGCGGTGGCTTCCGGCTTGTTCCAGTAGCCTTTCATGATGTTGTCGCCCCGCAGAATGATCTCTCCCATCTCCCCTTCCGGCTGGACGTCGTCCCCCTCGGAGTTGACCACCCTTGCGTGGACGTTCATAAGCTCTTTCCCGCATGAGGCGAGGCGGCGGACGATTTTTTCCGGCCCGTCGGTGACGTGCTCCTCCGGTTTCAGGGAGGTGACTGTGCCGGTGCTCTCCGTGAGGCCGTAGAGCTGTGAGAAAACGTTTCCGAACCGAGCTATACCCTCACGCAGCAGCTCCACCGGCATTGACGACGCGCCGTAGCTTATTCTTTTGACGGATTCGGTATAGTATTTATCGATGGCCGGGTGGCGGAGCAGGAAATTGAACATGGTGGGGGCGAATCCGGTGCTGGTTATCTTTTCCTTCTCTATCATGCTCAGGACCTGTTCGGGTTCGAATTTTTTGATCAGGTGGACGGTGCTCCCGGCGTATAGCTGTGATAGAGCCACGCTGCCCGCAATGTGGAAAAGAGGGAAGTTGAACAGGGATATTTCGTCGGACGCGGTGTTGCCGTTGAGCAAGAGGTTGATGAATTTACTGGTGACGTTTTTGTGGGTGAGCATGGCCCCCTTGGGGAAGCCGGTGGTGCCGCTGGTGTAGATGAACCAGGCCACGTCGTCTTCGGTCCCTGTGATCTCAGGTTTATGAGCGGGGGAGCCTGCGATCAGCTCCTCGTAATCCTGCATGCCCTGAAATGTTTTCCCGATGCACAGGAAGTGCTCGACATCAGGAATTTCGCCGAGCAGGCCTTCCACGCGGTCTGCGTAGTCGTCCAGTACGATGAACATGCGCGCCCCTGAGTCGTTGAGGACGTAGGCTATCTCCCGCTCCACGAGCCTGTAGTTCAGCGGCACAAACACCATCCCTGCGGTGGGCACTGCGAAGTAGAGCTCCACGTACTGATGGCAGTTTTCCCCCAGGATGGCGACCCTGTCTCCGGGCTGGAGCATTGAGCGGAGTGCGTTGGCGGTCTTGTAGACGCGGTCTCTGAATTGTGCGAAGGTGAGCCGCGTTCCTTCAGAGCAGACCGCCTCCTTGTCCGGATAGCGCCTGGCGTTCATATCTATCACATCATTCAGCAGCATATTCTCCTCCCCCTCGTAAAAGCCGAAAAAGACTTTTTTGTGGCCCTCAAATTAACAGAATAAGCATACTGTTATCAAGAGATATGTTTCTGTTTCGACCGCCGATCGATATTGGAATAGGTTTGCAAACGTGATATAAAATTCGGGTCAGCTTATTCAATATTGGGGGGAACCCTTCTGAATCCCGCCGCAGGCGGGACCCCAAAACCCCCTTCCGGGGGAATTTTGCGTAAAGCACTGACAGAGGAGCATTGTCATGTCCATCATTTTCGAACCTATGAATATTAACAGCATGGAGGTGAAAAACCGCATAGTCCGTTCCGCCACCTACGAGGGGATGGCGGATGAAATCGGGCTTCCCACAGAGCCGTTGATGAGGATGAACGAAGACCTTGCCATGGGCGAGGTGGGCCTGGTGGTGCCCGGGTTCTTTTACGTTTCCCCCGACGGGAGAGGGGCGGCAGGCCAGGCCAGCTTGGCCATCGATGAGACGGTGTCCGCAGTTAAAAAGATGGTGGACAGGGTGCACGCCGGAGGGGCCAAAGTCTGCGCACAGATAGTCCACTGCGGCCGGCAGTCGCACCCCGACCTTCTGAACGGACAGCTTCCCATTGGGCCTTCTCTTGTCACCTTCGCCCCCACCGGGATTACCCCGCGGGAAATGACCGTGGAGGATATCCACCGGGTAATAGACTGCTTCGGCGAAGCGGCGCGCAGGGCCAAAGAAGCGGGTTTCGACGCCGTGCAGATCCATTCCGCCCACGGGTACCTGTTGAGCGCCTTCAATTCAGGCTTCTCCAACCGCAGGACGGATGAATACGGGGGCAGCCCGGAGAACAGGATGCGGATGGTGCTGGAAGCCTACAGAAAGGTGAGGGAGGCGGTGGGCCCCGACTACCCTGTCATGATCAAGATGAACTCCGCCGACTACATCGATGGAGGCATAACCATCGATGAATCAAAGCTCATAGCGCTGCGTCTGGCCGAGGAAGGCATAGACGCAATCGAGATGAGCGGTGGGATAGTGGAGGGGAGCAAACGCTCCGCCTGGACGGGGATCAAGACCGAAGAAGACGAGGGCTACTATTTACCATACGCCGAGGAGGTCAAAAAGCTGGTCGGCGACAGGGCGAAGGTCATCGCCGTGGGCGGTTTCAAGAGCCCCGCGGTAGTCGAGCGCGTACTTGAAGAAGGTAAGGCCGATTTCGTGGCCTTGAGCCGCCCCCTCATCAGGGAGCCGGACCTGGTGAAGAGGTGGAAAGAGGGGGATACGAAACGGGCTGATTGCATCTCCTGCAATATGTGTCTATCCGAAGTGGCGACAGGGGGGCAAACCCGCTGCCATCCTCTGGAGAAGGAGCAGGCGAAACTTTAGGATTAACCTCGGATATAAGATTTTTCCCCTATCGGCCGGGTTTTAATCGACCACCGGCGCCCCATCGGGACCTGCCATGAAGTTGTAACCGTTTCGAGGTGATCGGTGCGTCTTCTCGTGTGGCGGAGGTAATAGGTCTGGCCAGGTATAACCACTGATTAAAGTAGGGCCGGTGGGTAAAGGGCTGTTCTATCGCTGCTTAATTTTAATCGAGCCAGAGCTTGAAGGGGAAAGATTATGGTAGAACCGGGAGCAGAAGAAGAAAAAGAAGGGCGACTGGCGAATTTAATGAAAATGGTACGAGAGTTCCTTTATGGAATGGCCGCGCATGATACAATCAGGCTGGCCATGAAATCACGGGCCAGCCTGGAGCACCTGTTCATCCTCATAACTTTAGGAGATTTGCTGGGCGTTCCCATTCTACCCCCTTACTATTCCCTGCGCCTGGTTCCCTATTTCGTGCCGCATATCCGCAACTGGAAAAGGAGGATGCTGCGCCCCAAAGATTTTCTTGACGCGCTGTTCTGAGATATCGGGCCTCATCACCGGGTCGAAATCGGAGACTGATCATTAAAGTCTGCAAGGGTATGGTAGTTATCGTTTCTGTATGCACTTCCTGTTAATAGACGGGGTTTCCAGCCCCGCGTTTGACACCGGACGGCAATCCCGCAAGTGGCGGGGCGTCCTTATGAACTTTTACTTTTTCAGGGTTCACAAGATAGCAAAAATCTTCCTTTCAAAGTAGTATCTGCTGTAAAATCCTTTCCATAACTTTTATCTGTTTTGACAATATTATTAATGCCCATCTATTCATCATTAATCCGGGGATAATCCGATTCAAGAGGTGGGATAATTATCTATATTATTGTATATTCAATGGGAAAGTCTGTGAACGAGGATAGATTTTTAGAGGGGAAAAATGCCGGTTAAAAGGCCCAATATCGCCATGGTTCACTACAGCGGTCCGCCCACCGTTGGAGGAGTACAGAATGTCATGGCCGCGCACGGAAAAGCCTTCGCCGACGCGGGCTACAGCGTCAAAATGGTGGTGGGGCGGGGAGGGGATTTTTACCCCGGTGTGGAAGTTGAACTGATTCCCGCCATGGATCCCAAACATGAGAGCGTCGCCGGGGGATTGAAAAGCCTCGAGGGGGGTGAGCCGTGGGAGGCGCTTAACGAAATTAAGACTCGCCTGGTGGATGAACTCTGCCAGGCCCTTTCCTCCTGCCATGTATGCATAGTACATAATATCTTCACCATGGACAAAAATATAATACTCACCGCCGCCCTCTGCGAGCTGGCGGGTATGTTGGAGGGGGTGGGATTTATTGCATGGACTCATGACGCCGTCTTCCTCAGGGAAGAGTTCAACGATGGCCGGCGCCCCGACACCCAGCCCTGGAGCCGACTCAGCCGCCCTGTGCCGGGGGTGAGGTATGCGGCCGTCTCCTCTGCCCGGGCCGGCGAGATTGCTTCTCGCTGGAGAGGAGAAGAAGTTGATCTATTGGCCATACCCAACGGCATCTCCCCGGCAGACCTCCTGGGCATCAATTCAGACGATTATCGGGTGTTGGAAGAGCTGGGGGTTCTGGAGTGCTTCCCGGTCATACTCATGCCGGTCAGGGTGCTGGAGAGGAAAAATATTGATCTGGCGCTTCGTGTGGTGAGAACCCTGGCTGACATGGGGAAAGAGCCCTGCCTTGTGGTAACCGGCCCCCCCGGAACCCATTCGCCGGGCCATGTGGACTATTTTCAGTTCCTTAAAACCGAAGTGGAGGAGCTGGGAATAGCGGATTACGTGAAATTCCTCTATGAGTTCAAGGATTTGAGTGTCCCATCGTTGCCTCTACAAGTCACTGACGGCATGGTTGCCGCTCTTTACAACATTTCGGATATCCTTTTCATGCCCAGCACTGAAGAGGGTTTCGGTATCCCGCTTCTTGAAGCGGGAGTG
>JAUXIQ010000030.1 GCA_030620925.1 Nitrospinota bacterium | reverse complement strand
GTCTCCTCCATGGGAGAGCTTCTGCCCCTGGCAAGCGGGTCTCAAGGTAGGGATATCCCGACCATGGAAAGCTGCTTATACTTCATAACCGGTCCCAGCCGCACGGGAGACATAGAGCTTGAGCTGACAATCGGCGTGCACGGCCCCAGGGAGCTGCACATAATCCTCCTGGGAGCCGAGTAGGGGAGAGGAAGGCGTCAAATACAAGCGATGGCGTTTTAAAGCGGTGTCCGGCGCCATCTCCGGCGCGTTTTTCATCAATGTTCCATATTCAAAAAAAGGAGGAGCTGATGCCCGTAGTCACAGTGCAGATGTGGGAAGGAAGATCGGAGCAGCAGAAGAGAGAGCTGGTCAAAGCGATCACCGAGGTAATGGTGGAAAAAACCGGTACCAAGACGGAAGGTGTGCAGGTGGTCATCTATGACATCCCCAAGAGTAACTGGGGTATCGCGGGAAAACTCAGCTCAGACGAATAATGACCCCCTTAAGGCGGTGATATTTAAAGAAGCGAGCCGTTAGACGCGGGACGGGAATAAAACGCCTGCGCTCTTAAGAGAGGTGCGCTGACCGGCATTGTCCTTAAAAAAACCTGATATATCATCAACGGATTAAACCTTCCTTCAGTAACAACCTCGACCTTTATTATCAACCCCCTGCCCGTTCGCTGCGGTTTTGGAACGGGAACGGCTCGTCCGGTTTTTTTCTCACCAGAGCATCTTATCCGGTAACGGAGGGATATTCGCCGACTACTTGTCGGCACCGATTTCCTGCTCTATAAATGCTCTACCCGCTATATTTAAAAGGGGGTGGGCACGTGAGAAAATTTTTCAAACTCCAGGAGCTGAATACCGACCTGCGCACCGAGGTCAAAGCGGGCGCCACCACCTTCATGACCATGGCCTACATCATCTTCGTTCAGCCCGTCGTCCTCTCCTCAACGGGGATGGATTTCAACTCGGTGTTCATGGCGGTATGCCTCTCCAGCGCATTTGCGACCATCCTGATGGGTCTTCTCGCAAACTACCCCATCGCCCTGGCTCCCGCCATGGGGCACAACTTTTTCTTCGCATACACCGTGGTGCTGGTGATGGGCGTCCCCTGGCAGACGGTGCTGGGCGCGGTCTTTATCTCCGGGGTGATCTTCATCGCACTGTCTTTTATCGGCGTGCGGGAGAGGGTGATCGACGCCATGCCCGTGTGCCTTAAAAACGGTATCGCCGTGGGCATCGGCCTGCTTATAGCCCTGGTGGGGTTCGAGTGGGCGGGCCTGGTGGTGGACCATCCGGCCACCCTGGTAAAGCTGGGCAACCTGAAGAGTCCCCCCGTGCTGCTCTCCATCTTCGGCATAATACTCATCGCCACCCTCCTCTCCAGGAAGGTGAAGGGGGCGATCCTGTGGGGGATAATCGTCACCGCCGTGGTGGGAGTCATCTTCGGATTGATCGAGTACCAGGGCGTGATAAGCGCGCCGCCCTCCATAGCCCCCACCTTCCTCAAGCTGGACATCCTGGGAGCGATACGCTTCGGGCTGTTGGAGGTCATCTTCATCTTCTTCTTCCTGGACCTCTTCGACACCGTGGGAACCCTCATAGGGGTGAGCCAGGAAGCGGGTTTCATGGTGAAAGGCAAGCTGCCCCGTGCGCATAGGGCTCTGCTTTCGGACGCCGTGGGCACGGTTGCCGGCTCTGCGTTAGGAACCTCCACCGTCACCAGCTATATCGAGAGCGCCGCCGGTGTTGCGGAAGGGGGAAGGAGCGGGCTGTCCAACATGGTGACCGCCCTCTTTTTCATAGCCGCCATCTTCTTCTCACCACTCATAAAGATGATAGGGGGCGGGATGCAGATAAGCGAAAACGTCTTCCTCTATCCGGTCACCGCCCCTGCGCTTATCATCGTGGGCAGTATCATGTTGAAAAACGTTATCCACGTCGATTGGAAGGATTACACCGAATCCATACCCGCCTTCCTGACACTGATCATCATGCCCCTTACCTTCAGCATCACCGAGGGGATCGCCTTCGGCTTCATCTCCTATTCGCTGCTCAAGCTCCTGAGCGGGCGGGTTAAAGAAGTGCACTGGATGATCCACCTGTTCGCGGCCCTCTTCGTCCTGCGCTACATATTCCTCATGGCATAGGGCAGGTAGCCTTGTAGAGACATCCCGCGGGGCGTTCCAGTAGAGGGGAAAAACGGGAAAGGTTAACAAAAAACCTCAAAAAAACCGGGTTTGCAAGGGTAGGCGAGATTCTTCACTCTGTCCCGCGTGCAGCGGGACTCCGTTCAGAATGACAATTTGAGCTTAGAAGCGGCATCTTGCCGCTATTCGAAAGGTAAACACGCACGTCAGATCCTGTCATTCTGAGCGAAGCGAAGAATCTCGCATATCTTAGCCATTAGGTTGTTTCCTGAAAAAACGTTTAGCTGGAACTCCTACAAGGCAGGTACAACACCGAAGGCTGCGGGGTGGTTGCCCTGAACAAGAGATTTCGCCGGCTGTTAAATCTCCCCACCCCTGGCCCCCGTCATTTGTGGCGGGGGGATTCTTTGTGTTTCGGGGGGTCGCAGGCGCTACTTGCCCTTGCGGCTGGCCAGCGTGCCGGGGGTCAGGTGGCCGCCGCCGTTGACGTGAATCTCAACCCCGTTGATGTAGGCCGCCCTGTCCGAAGCCAGAAAAGCCACCATATAAGCTATCTCCCTGGTATCCGCGAACCGGCCGGCGGGGATGAGCCGCATCTGCTCTTCCCTTATTTCTTTGGGCATGGCCCTGACCAGCGGTGATTCGGCCATACCGGGCATCACGGCGTTGCAGGTTATGCCCTGCGCCGCGTATTCCAGGGTCACCGACTTGGTAAAACCCAGAACGCCCGCCTTGCTGGCCGCATAGGCCGCCTGCCTGTGAATGCCCCCCAGGGCGGCGCCCGAAGAGATGTTTATCACCCTCCCCCAACCGTTCTCGACCATGCCCGAAAGGACCTCTTTGGAACAGTTGAACGCCCCGCTGAGGTTCACCGCCAGCTCGTGATCCCAGGAGGCCCGCTCCATGTCGGCCAGGGGACGGATGTTGGTCACGATACCCGCGTTGTTCACCAGTATGTCTATCCGCCCCAGCTCGTTTCGCACCGACTCTACCCCTTCCTTCACCTGAGCCGAATCGGAGACATCCATTTCCACCGAATGCGCCTTCCTACCCAATCTCTCTATCGCCTCGTCGGTGCGGACTTCTTCCTCTTCAGGGTCCGACTCCCGCCGGGGGACGGCGTAATATCTCTCCCCGTCGAACCTGCTCCATTTAACGTCCGCCACGCCCACGTCCGCTCCCTCTTCGGCCAGCACCAGGGCAATAGCCCTGCCGATTCCCCTGGCGGCCCCGGTAACCAGCGCCACCTTATTCTCGAGCAGCATAATCGCCCCCTTTTAAATTTAATTAGAATTGTCGTGTATACGCCCTGTTTTACACTACAATTTTCCAGGTTAAGACTATATTTATAAAATGAGCGCAAGGCAAGGTTTTTAGTTATGTTAAACGGGAATTCTTGTCTCCGGGCGTCAGTGCCTGTATAATGAGCTATAAGAGGCAGTTTACGGGCAAAATCAAGAAGAAAAAGGAACAGTGAGATGTGGGTTTTCCTGATCGGGGTCGTGGTCATTTCTCTTTCAGGAGTCTTGATGCCGGGACCCGTGTTCGCCGTAACAGTGGCCAAGGGACATCAGGATTCCCTGGCCGGAGCAAAGATAGGGGTGGGCCACGGCGTGGCGGAGTTCCCCATGATGGCCCTCATATATTTCGGCTTCGGCAGCTTTTTCGCCCACGCCCCGGTGAAAGCAACCATCGGCATCGTGGGCGGGATAATGCTCGTGTTCATGGGATACGGCATGATCAAAGACCGCAACAAGTTGGGCGATGAAGGCCGATCCCTGCCCTACAATTCCTACACAGCCGGCGTGCTGAGCACCGTGGTGAACCCCTACTGGTTCCTCTGGTGGGCTACGGTAGGCGTCGCCCTGGTCAGCAAGTCCATAACCTTCGGCCTTATAGGCTTCGCCCTCATGGCCGTTCTCCACTGGCTGTGCGATTTTTTCTGGGGCCTGTTCGTGTCCACAAGTGTGTTCAAGACCAAGCACCTGTGGAGCAAGAGGGCCCATCAATACGTTTTCATGGGCTGCGGTATAGCCCTGGTGGGTTTCGGGGTCTGGTTCATTGAATCGGTAATACGCGGGAGTTAAGGTCCTCCGAGAAAGAAGATGAAACATACAAGAAGTATCTTTCTTATAATCATCATCCCGGCCATGTTCGTTTCCTTGCTCCTGGGCACTTACGGGTGCGACAGGAACGAGGCCGAAGAAGCGGTCGATGAAAATGAGCGGGCGCTGGTGGTGCCGGTGAAGGTGAAATCAGTGCCCCGCAAGGATTTCATCACCTACATCGAGGCCACGGGCAGGCTGAGGGCCAGGGACGACGTGGTGGTAAAATCCGAGGTTTCAGGAGTGCTGGTAGAGGTTCTTCTCGACGAGGGGGACATCGTGAAGCGGGGGCAGATATTGGCGCGCGTGGACGAGGAATCCTACAGATACAAACTGGAGGAAGCCAGGGCCGCCCTCAGCTTCGCTCAGGCTGATCTGCGTAAGATGAAGCAGTTAGTACGCCCCCAGGAGCTCGAGGCCCGGAAAGCCTCCCTGGAAAGCGCCCGGGCGGCTTATCAGAAGGCTGTGAAAGACTGGGAGCGCATCCAGCGCCTCTACCTCCAGCAGGTCATTTCAAAAGAGATTTACGACCATAATCGATCCCTGATGGAAGTGGCTGAAGCAAATCTCAAGGAGGCGCAGGAAAACTACAAGCTGGCCGTTGAAGGGGCAAGGGAAGAGGATATCCAGATGTCCCTGGCCCGGGTGAAGCAGGCTGAGGCCAAGGTCGGTTTGGCGGACAAAAAACTCCGGGACTGCAGGATCACCTCGCCTTTCGCCGGCAGGGTGGCCAGAATGCTGGTGGAGGAGGGGGAGACCATCGTCCCCGGCACCCCTGTTGCCAACGTGGTGAACGTAAGCAGGCTGGAGGTCGAAGTGGGGGTAGTGCAGGAGGACGTGGTTCATCTGCGGGAGGGAGACCCGGTTTCCATCTTCGTCAACGTTTACCCCCGCCGTGAGTTCGCGGGCACAATAACCTACGCAGGGATAAAAGCGGACGAGAGCGGCGGTTCCTTTCCGGTAATCATCGAATTGAAAAACATCGATAGCGCATTAAGACCCAGCAGGATCGCCACCATCAGGATAGCCGGGCAAACGGTGGCAGGGGCACTGGTGGGGCCCCGCGACGCCGTGTTGGAAAGAAGAAATGAGTTCCTGGTGTTCACCGTGCTGGACGGCGTGGCCCGTCGAAGGCAGGTGGTGCTGGGGGCCATGCAGGATCAGGAAGTGGTGGTAGAGAAGGGTTTGGAAGAAGGCGAGATGGTGGTGGTTGAGGGCCAGGAGAGCCTGCAAGACAAAAGCAGGGTAACCGTGCAGGGTAATGAGATGTGAGCCTGCGTCGGCGCGGTGCGCCCTTCTCCGCTCACGCCGGAGAAATAAATATTGAGTAGGCCAGGGATGCCGCCCTGGCCGATTTTTTGGTGATGTGCATGTCTATCTGCGGTTTTTCTGTAAAACAGCCGGTGCTGGTCAACCTCTTCTTCGTCATCCTCCTAGTGGCAGGCGTGTACGCCTATTTTTCCCTCCCCACCGAGTTGGACCCTGAGGTTTCCCTGGAATCAGCCGTCATCATCACCAAATACCCCGGCGCCGCCCCCGAAGAGGTCGAAAAACTGGTCACCATCCCCATCGAGGATGAAATCAAAGACGTAGACGGGATAAACAGAGTCATCTCCACATCCGCCGAAAACGTATCCACCATCTTCGTGGAATTCAGGACAGACTTGAAGGACTTCAAGGAAGCGGTGCGCGAGCTGGAATCGGAAGTGGACAAGGTGAAAGACCTCCCCGAAGGGATAAAGGACGACCCCGAAGTTATAGAGCTCAACACCAGCGATTTCCCCATCGTCAACGCCATCATAAGCAGCGACCAGCTCTCCGAAAAAGAACTCAAAAAAGTAGCTGAAGACCTGGAAGACGTCATCGAAGCGATCAAGGGTGTGGACGAAGTCGAGCTGGCCGGGATACGAGACAGGGAAATATGGGTGGAAGTGGACTCCCGCAAGCTCTACGGCTACAACATGGGGCTCCGCCACGTGGTGGACAGCATCGCCAAGCGCAACCTGAACGTGCCCGGGGGAGACATCGAAGTGGGTCGCAGCGAATACCTGATCAGGGCGGTGGGAGAGGTGGAGAAACCGGAGCAGATAAGAGAGATCATTGTCAAAGCGGACCCGGGTGGAAAACATATCAAGGTGAGAGACCTGGCCCTCGTCCGGGACACCTTCGAAGAGCCCGAGACTATCTCCCGGCTGGGGCAAAAACCGGCTATTTCCCTACTCATCCTTAAGGAGCGCGGCGGGGAATCCATCCGCATAGTCAGAGACATCAAGAGGGTCGTCGGAGAATATCTGAATACCCTTCCCACCAGGGTGGACGTCGCCTACGTCAACGACACCACCTTCCACATCAATGAAATAATGAACCGCCTCAAGAGCAACGCCCTCATCGGCGTTTCCCTGGTCTCCATCATACTATTTCTGTTCCTGGGGGGCAGGAGCGCTCTCCTGGTGGGCATCGGCATTCCTTTTACCTTTTTGACCACCTTCGTTTTCATGGACTGGGTGGGCCTTACTTTCAACCAGGTCACCCTGTTCAGCCTGGTTCTTGTTCTGGGGATAGTGGTGGACGACGCCATCGTCATTGTGGAGAACATTTACCGCTACATGGAGCAGGGGCTTTCCCCGATTAAAGCAGCCATTAAAGGCGGCGAAGAGGTCACTCTGCCGGTAATCGCCACAGTGCTCACCACCATAGCGGCCTTCCTTCCCATGCTGTTAATGACCGGGATCGTGGGGAAATACCTCAGCTTTATCCCCATGATGGTGGCTTTCGCCCTGGCCGCCTCCCTCATAGAGGCGTTCATCGTGCTCCCCTGCCACATGGCGGATTTCGGAAAGGTCACCCGCAGGCCCCCGCCCGGAGACAAATTCATACGGCTGATGGAAAAATTTTACAAACGAATCATCTTCAAGGTGCTCAAGCACAGGTTCCTGGTGGTGGCGGTGGTCCCCGTTATAGCCGCCTCAGGGTTGTTGTTAATCCCCTTTCTGGGCATCGAGCTGTTCCGCTTCGATGAGGTCTCCCAGTTCAGCGTGCGGGTGCACACCCCCGCCAGATACTCCCTGGAAAACACGGACAAGATCATCGGAAAGATAGAAGAGCTGGCCATGAACCTCCCCCGCAGTGAGGTGACCGCAGTCCTCTCCCGCACGGGAATCATCATAGGCGATTTCGGCGTGGAGCGCGGCTCTAACGTAGGGGAGGTCATGATAGACCTGGTGGAAGCAAAAGAAAGGAGCCGCACCACCCAGGAGATAATGGATGATTTGAGGAAGAAGGTGGCCAGGATAAGCGGGATAAAATCGGTGGAGATAGCCGAGGTGGCCCAGGGGCCGCCGATGGGCAAGCCGGTGGCGGTGCGCGTCAGGGGAGAGCCGGACGAAAAAATAGGGGAAGCGGTCCATGAAATTGAAGCTCAACTGCGCAGGATAAAAGGCGTCAAAGACATAAAGAACGACCTTGAAATGGGAAAGAACGAAATCAGAGTCAAACTCAAAGACGACCAGGCCGCACTCTGGGGCCTCACCCATTCCGAGCTGGCCTGGAACCTGCGCACCGCTTTCGACGGGGCGGTGGCCTCGGTCTACCGTGAAGGCGGCGAGGAAATAGACATCGTGGTGAAGTTCAAGGAGAGTGACAGGGACACCCTTTCCGACCTGGACCGCCTTCGAGTAGTCACCATGGACGGCAGCCTGGTGTACTTCAAGAACCTTGCCGACTACCACATAGAGCGAGGATTCGCTAATCTCTATCGGCGGGATAATGAAAGCACCACCTCCGTTACCGCTGACATAGATAAAGAAGTGACCAGCTCCAGCAAGGTGAATAAGATACTGGAGAAGAAGCTGGGGAAATGGAGCGTAAAATATCCGGCCTATCGTTTTACCCTGGGCGGCGAGTACACCAAGACCAGCGAATCGTTCGCCAGCTTAACCAGGGCGTTCTTCGTGGCCATACTGGTCATCTACATGATACTGGGCGCACAATTCAAATCCTTCATACAGCCGCTGGTCATAATGTTCACCGTGCCCTTCTCCTTTATCGGGGTCATCATAGGCCTGCTGGTGAACGGAGACCCTTTCAGCCTGGTGGCTTTCATAGCAGTGGTGGGGCTGACGGGCATCGTGGTCAACGATTCCCTCATCCTGGTGGACTTCATAAACACGCGCAGAGACACCGGAACGTCCAAATGGAGGGCCATCGTCAAATCGGGTGTGATAAGGATGCGCCCCATCATGCTCACCACCATAACCACCATTTTCGGACTCCTGCCCATGGCCCTGGGGGTAGGGGGTAAATCCAACGTCTGGGGGCCGATGGCCAACTCCATCATCTGGGGACTGGCTTTCGCCAGCTTACTCACCCTCTTTTTTATCCCCGCCCTCTATTCCATTCTGGGGGACGTAAAATGGGAGCGGAGGCTGCGCCAGAGGGATTGATATCCCCCTCCTGCCGATGCCTCGAAAAAATAGCCCCTTTCTAAATTCTCCCCCCCGGTGCTATAATAACGCTAACAAAAAAATGGAATCTATAAACTGATAAGATTTTAAACCTGCCAAACCGCACACAATTGCTCTGGGGGGAGAAAAAATGAACCTACCGCTGGAAGGGATACGCATCCTGGATTTTTCGCAGTTCCAGGCCGGCCCTTACGCGACCGTGATGCTCTCGGATATGGGCGCCGAGGTCATCAAGATTGAGCGGCCGCCGGGGGAGATGACCAGGCTTGCGCCATCCATACTGCCTACCGACCTCAACGGACAAAACCCTTACTTCCTGGCCCTCAACAGGAACAAGAAGAGCCTGGCCATCGAATACCGCGAGGAGAAAGGACGGGAGGTCATTTACAAGCTGGCGGAGAAAGCGGACGTGGCCGTCCAGAATTTCCGGCCGGGAGTTATGGACAGTTTCAAACTGGGCTACGACAACCTGTCCAAAATCAATCCTGACATCATCTACTGTTCCATATCCAACTACGGCCCCAGCGGCCCCTACGCCCGCAAACCGGGCATGGACCTGATGGCCCAGGCCATGGGAGGGGTCATGGCCGCAACCGGTATGCCCGGCGGCCCGCCAATGCCCGTGGGGGCGGCCATCGCCGATCAGGTGGGTTCATTCCTTTCAGCTTACGGGATAATGATGGCCCTCTACGCCAGGGAAAAGTCCGGCGTGGGGCAGGAGATTTTCGTCTCTCTGTTGGAGGGACAGATATCCTTGCAGACCTGGGAGATGACCGCCTACCTCAACTCAAAGGAGCCGGTTAAAAAAGGCGGCATGAGCCACGGCATCGCCAGCAACGTCTTATACCAGGTCTACCAGGCGCAGGACAGCTACATGGCGGTCATCAGCCTGGGCGATAAACGCTGGCCCGGCTTCTGCCAGGCCCTGGGCCTGGACGAGCTGATCGAGGACCCCAGGTTCGACACGCCCGAAGGGCGGCGGGAAAACCAGGAGTTTCTCCGTACGCGGCTCGAAGAGGTGTTCAAAACCAAAACCTTAAAAGAATGGACGGAGGCCCTGGAAGAGGTGGACGTGTTCTGCTGCCCGGTCTACGATTATCACGATATCTTCAACGACCCCAACCTCCGCCAGGGAGACATCATCTGCTCTCTGGAACACCCCAAAGCTGGCAAGATGTGGACCATCGGGCATCCGGTGAAATTCTCCAAAACCCCCGGCGGCCCCAAGGCTCCCACACCCCTGCTGGGCCAGCATAACGACGAGCTGCTCAATGAACTGGGCTACCAGGAGGGCGAAATAGAGAGCCTGCGCAAGGAAGGCATACTCGATTACGAGTGAGGCGTCGTCCACCCGGAAGCATAAACAAGAGCTGCCGGAAAAGCTAAACGGGCTAGCCTGCGATAAGCATAACTCAATTTTTAGGTATGGAAATATAATCCGAACAGGGGAGGAAATTTTATGGCCGGCGGCGAGAAACCTCAGGAAAAGGGGCAGAAAGAGATAGAGGAGGTGGAGGTCTGTTCGGGGATAAAGATAAAGCCCGTCTACGGCCCGGACGATATCAAGCACCTGGACTACCATAATGACCTGGGCGAGCCGGGCCAGTACCCATTTACCAGGGGCATCTATCCCACCATGTATCGGGGGAGACCGTGGACGTTCAGGCAGTATTCCGGCTTCGCCACCGCCGAGGATACCAACGAGCGCTACAAGTTCCTCATAAAAAACGGCCAGACAGGCCTAAGCGTGGCATTGGACCTGCCCACCCAGGTGGGGCTCGATTCGGACAACCACCTGGCCCAGAGCGAAGTGGGCAGGGCTGGTGTATCCATCGATACCCTTGAGGATATGGAAGGCATCTTTAAGGACATCCCCCTCAATTCCATAAGCACCTCATTCACCGTCAACGCCACCTCCAATATCCTCCTGGCCATGTACATCGTCGTGGCCGAAAAGAACGGAGCTGAGGTGAAAGAGCTCAGGGGCACCCTCCAGAACGACATCCTCAAAGAGTATCTGGCGCGGGGCACATGGATTTTCCCCACCCGGCCTTCGGTGAAGCTCATCGGTGACACCATCGAGTACTGCATCGAAAACATACCTAAATTCAACCCTATCAACATATCCGTGCCCCACATCAAGCAGGCAGGTGCCAACAACGCCTACGCCACCGC
>JAUXIQ010000434.1 GCA_030620925.1 Nitrospinota bacterium | reverse complement strand
CGGGGAGTGTAATGAATTCATCCCACCTGGCGGCAAGGGCAAGGATTGTGAGGAGCAGCTGCTTGATTCCCTGGGACATGGGACTGATGAAGGCGGTCTCTTCTCCTCTTTGAGCCACCCCCTCGGTAACCGCCAGGGCAACGGCGGGTATACCCCGACTCAAAGGCACTGAGATGTCGGGGGAGGCGCCCCCCGGCAGGGGTTTCAAATTCAGGAAAGTGTTAACGTCCTTAGACAGCTCCACCAGAAAGTGGTCCTCGGATATACTGCCGCTGGGATGCTGGCGCACTGATTCTATCCGCGCTTCAGCACCCATTTTTGCGGCTATCTTGTTGACCCAGAACCTGACCCTGTTCTCCACATGGGCCAGCGAATCTGTATCCATGGAAAGTACTTCAATCCCGCACCGTGAAGATGTGGGAATCTTATCGTATTCCTCTCCCCCCTCCACAAAACCGAAATTGATAACGGCATCAGGTGCGGAAGGGAGTTTAAGCCCTCCTATCTTGTGGATTATTTCGGCTATCACCCGCACGGCATTAGGCCTCTCAGCTTCCTGCTCGGGTTCACCTTCCATCATCTTCATCTTGCAAGAGACGTCTAGAATCCTGCACCCCTGGGAAAAATGCCCAATCCTGCCTAATTCCACCCCTTCGACACCGATAACTGCATCTATATTTTCACCCAGCTCATCCACTACAGACCTGATACCGGCCGAGTAGCCTTTCCCATGTGAACCCACGGTTGAGACGCAATAAACATTCGCTCCCAATTTCAGGTTAGCCTTCTTCGAAATGCGGGAAAGAGTAATCAGGGCCGCCAATCCCACACTGTTATCAGCCACGCTGGGGCCGGATAGTTTTTCGCCGTCCAACGATGCGGTGTGGTCTTCTTCCCTGGAGTAGTTGGTATCCATGTGTGCCACAAGATAAATATTGGGCCTCGCTGCTCCTTCACTCAAACAGAAGATTACGTTTCCCACGTCATCCCTGGCCACGTTCCCCAATTTCAGGCTCTTATAAAGCTCCTCCATGAGGTCCGCCCTCTCCCCTTCATCGAATGTAGGGGCGGGAGTTTGGCTTATCTTTATAGCATCGGCAACCATTCTACCCATACATTCTTCCACCATGGCCATGGCGCCCGCCACATCCTTCCTCTTCATCAATTCTTCCAAGTATTCCATAGCCGGCCAATCTGCAATCAAAAGCTATCAGCATGTTGATTTAATATAATTTACCGCTTTAAAATCATGATATTTCTCAGAGCCGTGGCTCTTATTTCATATAGCGTTACTTCGGGCAGGGTATACACTGAAACCTGATAAACGAGAAATGGATTTATACTCCGACGATGCTCTACGGTAGTAAACGCCAACTCAGAGGGTATCCCACATTTTCTCTACGACAATAATATATATAATACCGAAATATATGTAATACCGAGCGACATCATCCTATATGAACAACCTCAAATATTCAACCACTTAATTGTCGCATTGCCCGCTTCCAACTCCCAGGCCCGGCTGAGCTCTATCCCTTCAAGGTAGCAACGGAGGCAAATATTGGCCACCTGATGGGCCACTATAAGCGTGTCTCTCTCCTTTAACTCCGGCAGCAATCCATCAAGGCATTTCACTACCCTCTCGGATACGCTGGGGATTGATTCCCCTCCAGGGGGAGTGAAATCGAGGGGATTTTTTCGCCATTCCTCCCACTTTCCGGGGTACTTTCTATTAATCTCCTGAAGCGACAACCCCTCCCACTCTCCCTGGCACAACTCATTGAAGCCCGCTAATCTGGTCACTCCCACGTCAAGTTCAGCGGCTATTATCTCCGCCGTTCGGTACGCTCTCTGGAGCCGGCTGGTGTATATATGGTCCACCTTCTTGCCTTTCAGTTTCTCCACCACGGCCCGGGCCTGGCGGACCCCCTCTTGATTAAGGGGGACGTCCATGCCGCCCGCCATGACCCCCTTGAGATTAAGATCTGTCTGCCCGTGTCTTAGGAGCCCTAACCTACCCATTCAACCCCCTCTTCTCCTCCCAAATTTCCAGTATCAGAGGCTCTATCTTCTCCTGAAAGATATTCTCCCACCTGAATTCCTTCACGGCCGACCTGAACATGCGCCCGGTTTTAGTCCCCTCGGTGAGGGACAGGACCTTTTCGGCCACCTTCTCATGAGCCAGCCCCGATGCGAAAAACTCCACTTTTTCGCCCCCTATTTCTCGGAAAGGGCCTATATCCGAACAGAGAACCGGCAGCTTGAACACCCCCGCTTCAAGAAGCGGGATACCGACACCCTCTTCAGTGCTGGGCATGAAAAGGATGTCCGAAATGTTGTAAAGAGCTGCAACCATGCCGTCAGTGACTTGTAGAGGCAACGATGGGGCGCTCAAATCCTTAAACTCATAGAGGAATTTCACGTAATCCACTATTCCCAGCTCCTCCACTTCGGTTTTGAGGAACTGAAAATAGTCCACATGGCCCGGCGAATGGGTTCCGGGGGGGCCGGTTACCACGAGGCGGGGCTCTTTCCCCATGTCAGCCAGGGTTCTCACCACACGAAGCGCCAGACCTATATTTTTCCT
>JAUXIQ010000084.1 GCA_030620925.1 Nitrospinota bacterium | reverse complement strand
AGTCGCTCAAGCCTATCCCCGCGGCCATCCCCGTGGGGCAGAGTGAATACCGCCCATTCCTGCACCATCGGCATTCACCGCACGGGTTCGCGGGGTTCACCGTTGCTTTTTCACCAACGCTTATATTTTCCACCCCCGACCCCACCTCAACCACATCACCCGAAAACTCGTGCCCCATAACCGTGCCCGGCGGGAAAAGACCTTCTCTGTAACCATGTATATCGGAGCCGCAAATACCGCAGTAACGGACCTTAATCAGAACTTCACCCGGCCCCGGCTGTGGATCAGGAACTTCCTCGCATACAATATCTCTTAAGCCCCTTAAAACCGCCGCCTTCATCTTTCTCCCCCCTGCGTTACAGCGCCCCGGGAAAACTTTTTATCCCTCTTAAAAATCATGGCGCAACACCTCTCATACTATGCTTGACCGCCCGGATTGTGTATAATAGCTTATTGATACTAAGAGAACTATATATAAATTGATGAAACGAATCGGACTTTGGCCGGAAGGGCGAAAGTCTTTTAATATTTTTGGGAGACCTTAGAGTGAAGGTTATCGTTATAGGCGCAGGCGTTGTGGGCTTCAACCTGGCCCTCAACCTGGTAAAAGAGGGTGTCGAGGTAGTCATCGTCGACGAGCGGGAAGAGGTTATTCGCCGCGCGATGGAAGAGATGGACGTTCAGACCTTCAAGGCCAGCGGCACAAATCTGACCGTGCTGGATGCCGTGGGTGTAAGAGATGCAGACATGGTTCTTGCGGTCACCGAGATGGACGAAAAGAACATCCTGGCCTGCCTGATAGCCAAGGAGTGCGGCGTTCCCATCACCGTGGCCCGCATCCGTGAACAAGAGTTCACTACTAAAGACTTCTCTATTCCCCTTGAAAGGCTGGGCGTTGATCACGCTATCAACCCCAACCGCCTCGTGGCACAGGAAATAGCGCAGATAGCCAAAACCCCCGGCTTGACCGATTGGTATGAGTTTGCTGAAGGCAAGATAAAGCTGATGGGGTTCAAGATTACCAGTGAAGCCCCCATAGCCCATAACAAACTGAGCGAGATTCCCAACATACCCTCTTTTCGGGTGGCCGCCATAATCCGAAACGACACTCCTATAATTCCCTCCGGAGAGGACCACGTGCTGGCCGGTGATAAGCTGTTCGTGATAACCAAGGACGAGTCGCTGAAAAAAGTTCTCCGCCTGGTTAACAAGGATAAACCGGACGAAACCCGGAAGATAGTCATCGTGGGTGGAGGAAGGGTGGGCTTCAACATAGCGCAAAGGCTGGATGAAGATAACCTCAACGTTACCCTCATCGAAAGAGACCTCAAGAGGTGCAATTTTTTATCGGAACATCTGAAGAAAACGCTGGTGCTCAACGGCGACGGCAAAGACAGGAAACTGCTCATGCAGGAGGGCATAATGAACACACACACTTTTGTGTCCGCCACCGACCAGAACGAAGTCAACCTCCTTGCCGCGCTGTTGGCCAAGCAGAACAATGTCCAAAAGTCCATCTGCCTCATCACCGACGAGGAGTTCGTCCCCCTGGCCTCTTCGTTGGGGATCGACGTGCCCATTAACCCCATGCAGCTCACGTCTGACTTCATCCTGAAGCTGATCCGCAAAACCAAAATATTGTCCATGGCAACGCTGCTCGAAGATAAGGCTGAAACCGTGGAGATAGCAGCATCCCCTACTTCCAAATGCGTGGGCACGCCGATAAAGGATTTAAAGGTCCCCCGGGGTTCTCTTATCGGGGCCATCGTTCGGGGGGAAAAAGTCATCATCCCCCATGGCGAAGATGTCATTATGCCCGATGACAGGGTCATCATTCTCACGCTGCCTGACCAGTTGAAGAAAGTAGAAGACCTATTCGATAGCTAAATTCCTCGAAAGCACAACGTGAACTTAAGGGTCATCCTCTATATCATCGGCGCGCTCATAGCCGCCGTGGGCCTTTGCATGCTGGCCCCCCTGGGAGTCTCGATCTACTTCGGAGAAGGCGACGCCAACTCCTTCCTCTATTCTTCTCTCCTGACCGTCTCCGTCGGGTTGGCCTTCGTCTTGCTGTCCAGATCCCCCGGCGAAATGGGCACCAGAGAGGCTTTCGCCGTGGTAACGCTGGGGTGGGTTTCGGCGGCGTTCTTCGGGAGCCTCCCCTTTCTATTTTACGGCTCCTTCGGTGGTTTTACCGACGCCGTTTTCGAATCCATGTCCGGTTTCACAACCACGGGGGCTACGGTACTCACCAACATAGAAGCCCAACCCCACGGCATCCTGCTATGGCGCAGCCTTATCCAGTGGCTGGGGGGGATGGGGATCATCGTCCTCTCTCTTGCTATTCTGCCCACGCTGGGTGTGGGAGGGATGCAGATATTCAGGGCCGAAGTCCCCGGCCCCACCCCCGACAGGCTCAGCCCCCGCATCAAGGAGACCGCCAGGCTGCTGTGGGTGACCTACCTCATATTCTCCGCCGCCGAGGTGGTGCTCCTCTACCTGGGCGACGTTTCGCTGTACGAGGCGGTGTCTCACGCCTTCACCACCATGGCCACCGGAGGCTTCTCCACGAAGGCGACCAGCATCGGAGCATATAATAGCGCCTACGTGGATACAGTCATCACCGTCTTCATGTTCCTGGCGGGCGTTAATTTCGTGCTGCATTACAGCGCCATCAGGGGAAAACCGACAGCTTATTTCAGGGACAGCGAGTTTCTTTTTTATGTCACCGTGCTTTTGGTGGCCACCCTGATCATCACCGTGCAGACGAGGATCGACATCTACGGTTCACTATCCAAAGCTTTCAGGTATTCCATATTCCAGGTGATCAGTATGACTACGACCACCGGCTACGGGACGGCGAACTACGAACAATGGCCGTTTTTATCCAGGCTGGTGCTGTTCATACTGATCTTCATGGGCGGTTGTGCGGGCTCCACCGGGGGCGCCATGAAACAGGGACGCATGCTTATGTTCATCAAGCAGAGCTACTATGAGCTTTCCCGGCTGGTGCACCCCAAGGCGGTCATCAGCATGAAAATCAGCGGGAAACCCGTGCCCTCTGAGGTCATACACGGCGCCATGGCGTTTTTCCTCGTTTATACGGGCACCTTCCTGCTGGCTTCCCTGATAATGGCCGGCTTAGGGTACGACATCGTCACCTCTCTGGGCTCGGTGGCGGCCACGCTGGGGAATATAGGCCCCGGCTTCGGGCTGGTAGGGCCCACCCACGACTACGCCCATATACCGATCCTGGGGAAATGGGTGCTGATTGTGTGCATGCTCATGGGGAGGCTTGAGATTTATACGGTCCTGGTGCTCTTCACCGCCACCTACTGGCGACAGTAAAAGACTACGGGATGGAGCGGCATCCCGCCGCACTCGATTATACGTTTTCATACTGTAGGAGCGCATTCCAGGCGCGAATCGCAACCGAGCGACAAACCCGGGTTACGGTTAAGATAATGCTGGCAATCGCGCCAAGATGCCGCTCCTGCGATTATAATATTTCAATAAATGCCGACTGAGAGACAGCACAGAGTCGTGCATCAGGTCTAGTATTAAAAAATTACTCCCTCTTCTCTCAGTTTCGCAATCCGCTCTGAGGAATAACCCAGCAGCGAGGTGAGGATTTCATCGGTGTGCTGGCCTAAAAGAGGCGGATAGGCATAATCCTTATCAGGAATCGAGGGCATCTTTATGGGGTTTCCCGCAACCTTTATGGGCGGCCCCTCGGGGGGCGTGAGGTCGAGCACCATATTATTGGCCAGCACCTGGGGATGGTTAAGGGCCTGCTCAAGGTTATGGACGGGGGAGGCGGGTATATCGTAATCCATCATTATTTTCAACCATTCCTCGGTGCTCTTTTGGGCGAACTTCTCGCTCAATATTTCGTAGAGCACGTCCCGGTTTTCCTGGCGGTTTTTCTTATCACGGAATTTCTCGTCGGACGCCATCTCCTCCATTCCTATCGCCCGGCACAGCTTGGGCCAGAACTGGTCCTGGCCGCCGGAGAAGGCTATCCATCCGTCGGTGGTCTTAAAAGCCCCGTAGGGGACGGTGGTCTGATGGCCCGAACCGACGGGGCCGGGTATCTGGCCCGACTTGAAGTAGTATCCCGCCATGTAGGCCAGCATGCCTATCTGGCCGCTCATCAGAGAAACTTCCACAGGCTGCCCTTCCCCCGTTTTTTCCCTGGCGTAGAGGGCGGCCATTATGCCGTGGGCGGCGAACATTCCGGCGCACAGGTCGGAAATGGGTATGCCCGCCCTTACGGGGGGTCTCCCCGGTTCGCCGGTGATGCTCATTCCGCCGCTGAAGGCTTGTATTGGAAGATCGTAGGCGGGCTGATCGGCAAGGGGCCCTTTGCTGCCGTAGCCCGACAGTGAGCACGTTATTATCCGGGGGTTAACGGCTTTGAGGGTTTTATAGTCCAGCTTCAGCTTGGCTGTAACGCCGCCTCTGAAATTATCGAAGACTACGTCGGCGTGCTCGGTCAACCGATAAAAGACCTCCCTCCCCCCTTCGCTTTTAAGGTCTATGCCTACGCTCTTCTTGCTTCGATTCATGGATATGAAATACATGCTCTGGCCCATATGGAAGTGAGGGGGCACCTTTCGGGTGAAATCACCATCCGGCCCCTCCACCTTGATTATATCCGCCCCCAGATCGCCAAGTATCATAGAGCCATAAGGACCGGCCAGCGCCCGGGTCAAGTCCAGCACTTTCACTCCTGCCAATGGTCCCTTCATAGGCAATACCTCATCTACTATATCTACTATTTTCCGCCGCAGGCGGGACTTCCGGTGCGGCTGCCCCTATGCCGCGGGGCGCCCTATTAACTTAATAAAATAGTTTACTCCCCGCTGTGTACGGGGATCATCGGCCGCTTTTGTCAGAGCGCAGTGGGCTGACGATATTCGCCGAAGACTTCCTTAAGAACGGTGGTAATCTCGCCTACCGTGGCATAAGCTTTAATGGCCTCTATAAGATAGGGCAAGGTGTTCTCCGTCCCCTGAGCGGCACCGCGCAGGGCATCCAGCTTCTGATTCACCAGTGCGTTGTCCCGTGAGGCTCGGATTTCTTTGAGTCGCTCCACCTGCCGGTTGTAAACCTCCGGTTCCATGGTGAACATCTCGGCCTCGTAATCTTCTATGCTCTCTTCCACGGTGTAGCAGTTATGCCCCACCAGAGGCCGATGGCCCTCATCCCACTCCCTCTGCATCTCTACGGCCTGTCGGGCCATTTGACGCTGTATGCTCCCGTTCTCGATGGCGTTAACCATTCCGCCGCTCTCCTCCATCTTCTCCATGACGGCCACTATCTCTTTCTCCACCTGGGAAGTCAGCGATTCCACGAAGTAGGAGCCGGCCAGCGGGTCCACCACGTTGGTGACCCCCGCTTCGTTGGAAAGCACCTGCTGGATGCGCAGCGATACGCGGGCGGATTCCTCGGTGGGTATGGCGTAGGCTTCATCGTATGCAGGGAGCAGCATGGATTGTGTCCCCCCGAAGACGTTTGAGAGGGCCTGGAGGGTTATGCGGGCAACGTTTACGATGGGCTGCTCCATTGTCATACTCAGGCAGTCGCCGCCGGTGGCCACTCTGAACATGGTGGATTTGGCTTCTTTGGCCTCGAACCTTTCCTTCATCAACCGCGCCCACAGCCGGCGGGAAGCCCGCAGCCTGGCGACGGTCTCGAAAAAGTCGCTGTTGGCACCGGATAGAAAAGAGATGTTGCTGGCAAAGTCGTCTACGGAGTAACCCCGTCTGAGCACCTCCTTTGTATATTCCATGGCGTTAAGGAACATGTAGGCCGTTGATTGAATGTAGGTGGCGCCGGCGGAGCGCATGTGGCTGGCGGCCACGTTCACTGCATTGAATTTGGGAACATGCTTCAGGCAATACTCAACGGTGTCTCCGATGAGGCGAATGGACGGTTTGGGCGGAAAGATATACGTGCCCCGGGCCAGGTATTCTTTGAGTATGTCGTTCTGAACGGTTCCCCTCACCTTTTCTTGCGGGACACCCTGATTTTCGGCCACCGCCAGATACATCGCCAGCAATATGTTGGAGGTAGCGTTTATGGTAAAGGAGGTGCTGATGCCGTCCAGTGATATATCTTCATAAATGTGCTCCATATCCTTCAGGGAGTCGATGGCCACCCCTACCCTCCCCACCTCGCCGTAGGATTTGGGATCATCAGAATCGAGCCCCAACTGGGTGGGCAGATCGAGGGCCATGCTCAGCCCTGTCTGGCCGTTGTTCAGCAGGAACTTGAAACGCTCATTGGTATCCTCGCCCTGACCGTAACCGGCATAGAGCCTGTAAGTCCAGTTCCGTTTACGGTACATATCCCTGTGAACACCCCGCGTGTAAGGATACTCGCCGGGAGCTCCCAAATCCTTCCCGGGATCGAAATCCTTTAAATCCTCTTCTGTATAGACCGGTTTCAGAGGCACTCCCGAAATCGTCTTCAGGCTTCCGGGCGCTCCGTCGACCGGGGCTCGCTTTTCTTGTTCATTCGACTTGCCCGCCATGGGTATACCTCCTTATGAAATACGGTGTGTAAGATCAGAGAATTGCTGTCTCCCTAAATCAAGGTAAACCGCATTCAGAACCATCACGGCTTAAAAAGCTCTTCAAGCGTTCTCAACTGGTCTAAATCCCCCAGGAGGATGAGCGTATCACCCTCCTGAATTTTTTCGCGGGCGGAGGGGCCGTAAATGAAATCTTTTTCCCCCTTCCTCCTTATAGCCAGAACCAGTACCCCCGCCTTCTCCCTCAATTCCGCATCCTGTATGGTAATCCCCGACATCTTGGATTTATCAGGGATATCCATCTCGCTCACCCGCAGGGTCCTGCTCGAGTCTCTGAACATCAAGTCCAGGAAAGAGACGACTGACGGCCTTATAAGCTCGGAGGCCATTCTCAGGCCGCTGATGTAATCGGTGGAAACAACCGAGTTGGCGCCGACCTTGTAGAGCTTATGCTCGGCGTCTTCCTCGATTACCCTGCTAACTATTCGCAGGTCGGGATTCATCTCTCTGGCGGAGAGGACCACGAACAGGTTTTCACTGTCCGCGGGCAGCGTGGTAACCAGGCCACCGGCGTGCTCTATGTTGGCATCGAGCAAAGTTTCGTTTTTCGTTGCATCCCCGTGGACGCACAAGATATCTCCCATCCTCCTGGCTTCTTCTATCTTGTCCATGCCCTTTTCGATGGCTACGAACTTAGACTCATTCTTAATCAGCTCTTCGATGACGTGCTTCCCCGTCTTGCCCAGCCCGCAAACTATGAAGTGATCTTTTAATTTCGATACGGCCTTTTCCATCTTTCTCCTTGTCAGGATATCTGTCAACTCGCCTTCTACTATAAACGCCGTGATATTAGTTATCCCGTAAAAAAGGACACCAAGGCCGGATAATATCAGAAAGATGGTGAATACTTTGCCTCCTTCCGAGAGGGTATGCACTTCTTCGTAACCCACCGTGGTCAGGGTGATGACCGTCATGAAAACGGCATCCAGCAAAGTCCATCCCATAATCCGGTAGCCGATGGTGCCCGCCGAAACTATAATTACCAGGAGCAGTACTATTATAGTAATTCTTTTCTGAAAAGAGGGCACTCATTCAGTCTCCTCGATATGT
>JAUXIQ010000102.1 GCA_030620925.1 Nitrospinota bacterium | reverse complement strand
GGTGTCATCAAAAACGTCGAAAGGGTTCACTCCGAAGGATAAACCTTCCCGGTTCAGGCAATCAGCCGTGGACGCGTTTATCTCTGCCTTCCCAGTATTTATCGCGGAGGGCGAATTTTTGGACTTTGCCGGTGGCCGTCTTGGGCAGCTCGTCGATGAAGACGACGGACTTTGGGGCTTTGAAGTGGGCCATTTTTTCGTGGCAGAATTTTATCAGCTCATCCTCACCGGCTTTCTTGCCCTCCCGCAGCACCACCAGCGCTCTGGGGGCCTCGCCCCACTTCTCGTCGGGAACTCCCACCACCGCCGCTTCCAGGACGGCGGGATGCTGGTAGAGCATGTTTTCCACTTCCACTGAGGATATGTTCTCACCACCGCTGATGATGACGTCCTTCTTGCGGTCCATGATTTCGATATAGTTGTCGGGGTGCACCACCGCCAGGTCACCGCTGTGGAACCAGCCGCCTTCGAAGGCACGGGCCGTCTCATCCTCCTGCTTGTAGTAGCCCTCCATGATCGTGTTGCCCCGGGCAACTATTTCGCCGATGGTCTTCCCGTCGTTGGGGACTTCGGCCATGTTTTCGTCCATGACCCTCACGTCCGTCAGCACCTGGGAGACCCCCTGGCGGGCCTTGAGGCGGTAGCGCTCCTCCAGGGGCAGTTCGTCCCATTCGGGTTTCCAGACGCAGGTGGTGAGGAGGGGGCCGGTTTCGGTGAGGCCGTAGAGGTGGATGACCTCCACTCCAAACTGCTCCATGTTTTTTAGCACCGCCGCCGGGGGCGCCGCGCCGCCGGTGCCCATGCGGATACCGTCGGCGAGCTTGTAATCCCCGGCCCCTTCGTAGCTGGCCAATGTGACCAGCACCGTGGGTGCGCAGCAGGCCAGGGTAACCTCTCTGTTCTGCAGATACTCGTAAATGGGCTGCGCCTCAACTTTTCGCAGGCATATCTGCGTGCCGCCTATGGCTGCCAGGGCCCAGATACCGCCCCATCCGTTGGCGTGGAACATGGGCAGTGTGTGGAGGTATACGTCTTGATAGACCACGCGCAGGTGGATGAGATAGTCGCAGGCGTTGAGGTAGCAAGCCCTGTGGCTGAGCATCACGCCTTTGGGGTTGGCCGTGGTGCCGCTGGTATAGTTGATGGTGGCGAGGTCCGTCTCCTCCAGTCCAGCGTCTGGCGGCGGCTCAGCGGATGCGTCCTCGAGCAGGTCTTCGTATTTCACAATGGTGAGTCCGCCCCCGTAATCGCCGTCGCCGGTGAGAATATATTTTTCCACCTTTTTAAGCTCACCGGCCGCGGATTCCAGGAGCGGCGCGTATTCGTAGTCCACCAGGACGATCTTGCTGTCGGAGTGGTTTATGATGTAGCTCAGCTCATCGGGGTTGAGCCTGTAGTTGAGAGGGACGAGGATGGCGCCCGTCTGGGGCACGGAGAAGAAGGATTCCAGCATGTGGCGGGTGTTGGGGGAAAGGATGGCAACCTTGTCCCCCTTTTTTATTCCCATGTCCAGGAGGACGTTGGAGAAGCGGTCCACGCGATCACCGAGTTCACCGTACGTATGTTCGGTTTCGCCGTCGACTACCGCCGTCTTATCCGGAAAAAGCCTCCTGGAGCGATTCAGGAAATCGAGGGGCAGCATGGGCCGGAACATGAACGTATCTCTCCATACACAGACCTGTCGTTGTGCGCGCAGTTCGAGCAGATGGCAGCCGGCCGGATCAGCCCCGCACTTCTTTATCCGTCTCTTCCAGCGATTCACGGAAGATGTTGCAAATCTGGTCGATGTCCTCTTTCGTACAGGTCAGGGGCGGAGCAAGGGCCAGGGTATCGCCGATGGCCCTGGTCAAAAGCCCTTTCTGCCAGGACTTGTTTGCCACCTGAAGGCCGGGCGCTCCCAGGGGCTCGAAATGCTCCTTGGTCTCTTTGTCGTCCACCAGCTCGATGGCGGACATCATTCCCATGCCTCTGACTTCTCCCACTATGCTCACGTCGCTGAGCTCCTGGAGCTGCGCCTGCAAGTGTGCGCCTACTTCCGCGGCGTTTTCCACCAGGCCGTCGCGCTCTATTATCTCTATGTTTTTGAGCCCTGCGGCGCAGGCCACGGGGTGGCCGTTATAGGTGAAGCCGTGCAGGAAAGGCATCCCTTCGGGCGTCTTCTCCAGGAAGGTTTCGTACATTTCATCCTTGATGACCGCAGCCCCCAGGGGGATATAACCGCTGGTTATGCCCTTGGCGATGGAGACCATATCGGGGACGACTCCCCAGTTATCCATCCCGAACATCTTGCCCGTGCGTCCGAAGCCGGTGATCACCTCGTCGGCTATGAACAGCACGTCGTGCTTATCGCATATTTCACGAATGATGGGGAAATACTCATCCGGGGGTGCGATCACGCCCCCGGCGCCTATAACCGGCTCGGCGATGAACGCCGCCACCGTCTCCGGCCCCTCTTCCTGTATTACTTTATCCAGCTCGTGGGCGCATTCCATGTCGCATGAGGGGTATTCCTTCTGAAATTCGCACCGGTAGCAGTAGGGGGAGGGTATGTGCACGAAGCCGGGCAGAAGGGGCTCGAACATCTCCCAGAACAGGGGTATGCCGGTGGCGCTCAGCGCCCCCATGGAAACGCCGTGGTAAGCCTGGTTGCGGGATACTATCTTGATCTTTTCAGGCTGCCCCTTGAGTTTGAAGTAGTAGCGGGCCATCTTGAGATTGCTCTCGTTGGATTCCGAGCCGCCGCAGGTGAACATGACGCGGTTCAGGCTGCCGGGGAGAAGCGATGCGACTTTCTCGGCCAGCTTGATGGCGGGGATGTTGGAATAGCCGAAGAAAGAGGGCGCGTATTCCAGCGTTCCCATCTGCTCTCTGACGGCATCGGCGACCTCCAGCTGATGATGGCCGATGTTCACGTTCCATAGCCCGGAAAGACCATCGAATAAGCTGTTGCCTTCGATGTCTTCCACTTTGACGCCCTCTGCTTTGGTTATGATGCGCGGGCCTTGCTGGTTATGGTCTTTGAGCTTAGTGAATGGATGAAGGATGTGGTTCAAATCTCCCTCGCGTAAGGATTCGATGAACTCCTGGTCGTATCCCCCCATGGCTTTCTCCTTTTGGGCTAATGTGCGGATAAAAAAACTGATTTCCCAAATAGTTCAATACCATTATATCAATTGAAATTCAACCCTGCAGATATAATGAAACGCTGGAAGTCGTACTTTTTATATTCATAATTGAACGCCTCATAGCTATTCGGGCTGTAGAGCGGGCGATGCCTCCGGCTCTTTAGCCGGTTTTCTGAGCGCCAGGCCCAGGGTCAGCGCCGCCAGTCCGGCAGTCAGGCTTACCTTGAATGACAGCTCGTAATCTCCGGTTATATCAAAAAGGTAACCGCCCAGGTAACCGCCCAGGGCCATGCCGGCAGTAGCGCTGGTTAGCAGGCCGCCGTAGATGGTCCCCGCCGTGGCTTCACTGAAATATTCTCTGGTGAGCACCGGGTAGGGGGTGATCAGACCGCCTATACCCATGCCGAATAGTGCAGCGGTAACATGTATTAACCACACATTATCGGTTATGGGGAGCAGGAAGACCATGGCCGCCTGGATCATCAGGGCGGCTCTCAATGCGTCGCGGCCGCCTATTCTGTCCGCCAACGCGCCGCTGATTATGGTGCCCGCCGCCGCTGCACCACCCACCACTCCCAGCACGCTTGCGGCCCTGGCCGGATGGAAACCGATGTCAGTGAGGTAGGCCACGATGTGTACCAGGATTATTGAGTGGCATATACAGTCGGAGAAGTGGATGGAGTTGAGGAACCAGAAGGGCCGCGTCCTGATGGCCTCGCGGCCTGTGAGGTGGTTCCCTCTGTCCGGCTCCGTGATGTGAGCTGCGGCCTGCGCCTCTTCACCGTACGCTTTGAGCCCCAGGTCTGAGGGCTTGTCTTTGAAAAGTAGGGTAAAGGGGACGAGTACGCCCAGGGCTATCAGGCCGAAGATGATGTAAGAGTTTCTCCAGCCGTAGTGGTAAATAAGATATGCCGCCAGCGGGGAGAGGATGAGCCATCCGATTCCAGCCCCGCTCTGTGTTATGCCTACGGCGATGCCCCGTTTTTTGTCGAACCATCTGGTGACAGCCGTCACGGGGGGCACGACGAGCGACCCGTATCCCATCCCTGCTATGACTCCGTAGAAGAGGTAGAGGTGCCAGATGGAAGAGGTCTTGCTGATCAGCATCAGCCCGATGGCGTATATTACGCCGTTCACTATAAGCACTTTGCGGACGCCGTACCTGTCTGAAAGAAATCCCGAGATCAGGGCGAACAGGCCGAACATTATCTGATTGACGGAGTAGGCGGTAGATGTCATCCCCCGTGTCCAGCCGAACTCGAGCGAGAGTGGCTTCAGAAATACGCCGAAAACGCCGGACATCCCATAGGAGATGGTGTATATAGCGAAAGCCCAGCCGACTATGCGCCAACCGTAGAATAGGCCGTTCTGTCCGCGTTCTTTCATCTACGCTTTTCTCCTGTAAGGCGGTTGTTAGATTTATGAAGGTGTGCAGTTGGGATGGTTACTATGAGTATTGTTTCTGCCTCAGATGAATACCGGGCACTAGGGAGCTACCAGAACAGCCGGATACCCGTCGGTTTTCAACCTGGCCGCCATTTTGGTGGAATCACCTCCGCTTTTGTAGGCCCCCACCAGCAGGCGATAATAGAGATTCCCGTCGTTTCCTCGTACTTGTATAACTGCAGACGGGTATCCGAGAAGATCGAGCTTATCCTGTCGTTTGGCTGCCTTCTTATGGGTGCCGTATACACCTACCTGCAGCGCGTAAGGGAGTTTAGTGGGCATGGCGTATTTTGTGAGAGCAGAATTTTTCAATTTCACCGCTGCTGCTTCGGCTTCAGCAACAGTTCCATAACGGCCTGAATAGACCCTGAACCATCTGCCCTTGTTCGGTACGTCGTAAACGGCCATGAAGGCATGGTATCCTTTTTTAGCCAGGATATTAACGGTTTTTGCGGCAACTTCCTCCGACTTGAATGAAGCCAGGTGCAATACCACAGGCGTCCGGTTATCAGGTAGTTTGAGCGATTTTTCTTTTTCAGCAGGAGGGCTTGCAGCCGGCGGTTTTTGTTTAACGGTTTCAGCCGGTATGGGGCCGGGCCTCTTCTTTTCTTCCACAACCTGTGTGGTTTGTTGGGATTGGGCAGGAGGACTCTTCCTGGGGGTTACGGGGGGGGGCGGAGGTTTTTCTTTCTCCAGCTTGATCACCGTAATCAATTTTTCCTGCACGCCGCCCTTGAAGTAAGCCCAGGCGAACACCGCAACGAGCGCGGCTATCAGAATCAGTACAATCGGTCGCGACTTAGGCTTCTCTTTTTTTGCACCGTCAGTGGATTTGGCCTTTTGTCCGCCGCGCAACTCCTTAAGTAAGTTAATTTTAAACATAAGCCGCAAACCGCCTCTTTTTGGATTGAGTATTGAGAAAAAATTGCCTACAACTCGAAGAATTCCAGCTTGGCTTTAATCTTCTCTGTTTCCCTGCAGCCGCCACAGCTTTGGTCCTGATGATCGCATCTGCTTCGTATTAGTTTTTTCCTCTCGCCGGGCTGCTCGCCCCCGGTCTCTATGGTTTCCGCCGAAACGTCCAGCGTGAGTTTAACTTCAGCCATTTTGTGCTGGCAGAAGAATCCCATGCTTACGTCATTTACCCTGCGGTCTTTTAATATTTTAACTTCTTTCATTAGTATCTTTCCTTATTTTTCGCTTCAACGGAAGGAAAAATATCTCATTCCAATATTTTACAAAATGTTCTGCCATAAGCGCACGAAAAACATCGCGGTGATTTCACCAGCGGGAAATCATCGCCCCTGATTCCGGCTATCAGTTTTTGTGCCTCTTCTCCGGTGGCTCTAAGTGTTGACTCACTGACTTCTTTTTCCTGTACTGAGCCGGGTCTTAGAAAATATAACATAATATTTTGAGGAGCGAACCCTAAAATTTTCTGAAGAGCCAGGGCGTATAGAAATATCTGGAAGAAGTAAGCCTCCGCCCTGGCTGTTATCTCGTCTCCCTCGACGTCATCTGTTTTGTAGTCGAGTATGAACCAGCTTCTTTCACCTTTCCTGAACAGTGCGTCCATCACGCCGCTTAGGTTCGCTCCATCCAGTTTCATGGAGAAGGGGAGCTCGCGATAAAGTTCATCCGCCGACCTTAAATCTGTGAACAGGTTGCAGCCGGTGAAGACCCTGAACAGCTTCAACACTTCGTCTTGATAATCCGGGTGGATACCCGCAGCGCGGGACAATGCGGGTAACTGTTCTTCCGGGGTTTTTTCGAAATCGAAAAGATTAAGCACGTCATGAACCCTTGAGCCGAACTCGGCTCCGCCCATTCGGCCGCTGCTAGACGGCAAAAAGGTCTCCTCTTCCGGCACTCCCTGCCGGTATTTGAAATAGTAGCGAGCGGGGCACTGCCGGTATTCCAGCAGGCCGGTGATGCTCAAGGGGATCGGTTTTTCGGGAAGGGGTCTCTCTTTATGGTCGAGCCGTCCGGTCACTGTGTCCATAAGATTTTTATCGGTTTCTATGCCGGGGATTTTAAGGCCGGAAACGATTTCGTTTTCATACCTGTCTATGAGGGTGAATGACCGGTCGGCTGTACCGGGTATTCTTTCCTTTGAGACATTCTCGATTTTGACTTCGGAGCCGCCATAATTTACGATTACGGGGTCTGCCGGAAAAGTCTGATTTTTATCTTCATCGGTGGGGATCAGTCTCAGCTCCGCCAGTACGCTTTGCATGGGGCTGGCTGGGGTCTGCACTGAGACCTCCTTGTCGAATCTACCGGAGCCCGCCAGTATCAGGTGCTCACGAACGCGGGTCATGGCCACGTAGAGCAACCTTTTTTCCTCTTCCAATTG
>JAUXIQ010000321.1 GCA_030620925.1 Nitrospinota bacterium | reverse complement strand
TACTGGGGATTTTAGCTGCGACGCCTGCTGTTGCCGCCGAGGAAGTCACATTTAAGGCCAAGACGCAGGGTGATGAAGAACTGACACTTGCAGGGGAGTTGACCAGACCGAAAGGGGACGGACCATTCCCCGCTGTCGTGCTTCTGCATGGTTGCGCAGGTATTAAGGAGTACCACCAAACCTGGGCGAAAAGGCTTATAAACTGGGGCTACGTTGCATTGCTGGTTGACAGTTTCGGCCCGCGAGGTGAATCAAACGTTTGCGATAATGTGTTTTCCATCAACGCAACAATGCGCGCGCTGGATGCACACACTGCTAAATCCTACCTTGCAAGACTTCCGTTTGTGGATGACAACCGGATAGCAGTGATGGGATGGTCGCATGGGGGTTGGACGACACTTTACGCGCTCAACATGCCGAACCCCATTGAAGGGGATCCTTTCCGGGCAGCCGTCGCTTTTTATCCTTATTGCGAAAAATCGATGACAGCCCTGGATACGCCGCTGCTCATCCTGATCGGTGAGCTGGACGACTGGACGCCTGCAATTCTTTGCAAGATGGTTATGCCCAAAAAAAAGACCGCACATGAAGTCATCCTGAAAGTTTATCCCGGCGCTTACCACGGCTTCGACATAGAGGGGCTGGACGTGACATATCAGGGCCATAAGTTGAAATACGATCCGGATGCTGCCGCAGATACGATAGTTCGGACCAAAGAGTTTCTGACCAAACACATGCAATAGAATGATTAGGGCACACCACCTTGCCCTTTGTTTGATCCCCATCCCGCGCACCGCCGCCCCTAAAAAAGGCGGGCTCTTATCAACCCGACTTAACCTTGTTCCCGACCGGGGACGGCTTTCGGTTTCTACGATTCCAGCTTAACCGAGACCGGCACTGAATTGGTTACTACGTCAAAGACAGGCGATCGCCTTTGGGCCAACTCGCAAAGTTCCTGAAGCTTCTCCTCCGGTTCATCCGACTTTACTTTGAACGTCACCCTAATATTTTCATACCCGTTCCTTACATTATCCGACAACCCCAGGAACCCATGAAGGTCGAGATCGCCCTCTAATTGTGATTCCAATTCCTCAATTTTAACCCCCTGGGCGGCCGCATGATAGATGAAGCTCGTGGTCAGGCAAGCCGCCAGCGCATGCAGGACAAATTCCACGGGGTTGGCCCCGTGATCCTCCCCTAAAAGGACGGGAGGCTCGTCCGCGTCTAAAACAAAGGGACTTGTCCTCGACGTGTTCTCCTCGCAGGCACCGTAAAAATCTTTGATGGTCGAACAGTTATGCCCACCACTGACCCATTTATTAGAGGCCCGAAATTTGAACCTGGCAATTTCCGCCTTGTGCTTTATGGCCTCGATAGTGCCAAACAACTGGTCGATATCGACTCCGTTCATGGTTTTTGTATCTGACATTGTAATTTCCCCTTATCTCGACATCCGATTACGTGCTTTGAGTTTTTTAGCATTCAACTTGAATAATATGACGGAGGGAACCTGTTACAATATGTCTTGCACAAATTTTCCGTTTTTCCTGTAAGCCGATTCCACAGACCCCTAGAGCAAGCGTCTCGACGGGTATCATGAATCCCGATGGCACAGTTTGGGCTGAGGAATTGCTTTGGGGGCGGCTGCGAGGTTACAGAGCGGCCTGTGCCATTGCTCTATTATCCCCTGGGCAGGAAGGCGCGCATGATGTTTAGCTGAGTCTCGTAGGCGATGTTGAAGGAGGGAGGCGATACTTTGCGCACGAAATCGAGCCGGGCCACGAGGCGGTCGGGGGTATACGTCTGCTCCCACAGCTCGTTGTAATGCCGCTCGAGTTTGGGAGCTGAGAAGCGGGGATGCTTGAAAGTCAGCGAGTCGCAGCCGAAGTCGTCCCACTCGATATTGCGGCGGAATCGGCCCTGGCGGCTGTATTCCTCATAAAGCTGGGTGCCGGGCATGGGGGCCAGCAGGGTGAACATGGGCAGGATCATGGTGCGGTCGCAGAAATCGATTATTCGTTTGTAGGTCTCCGCGGTGTCCTCATCGAAACCGATGATGAAATATCCCATCACGTAGACGCCCAGGTCGTAGTATACTTTTACCAGCTCTTCCATCTTCTTCAGGTCGAACGTTTCAGGGCGGGAATGGCCCAGCTTCCCCAGGACGCCCGCGCTTTGGGCCGAATCTCCGGAAAGAGTCTCGAACCCGATGAAGGCGAAGCAGTAGCCGCTCTCGGCCGCCGCCTCCAGGACTTTTCTGCCCCGCTTCTGCGCGGCCATGGCTATGGTGCTGGCGCCCGCCCAGTGCCGCCCCGCCCTCATCCCCGCCATTCCTTTGAACAGGCTGACGAAGTAGTCGCTTTTGGCGGGGACGCCCGTTGCGTTCTCCTCGGCGAAAAATATGGGCCCTTTATCCCTGAAATCTCTTCCAGCACCTCTTCCTCCGGCCTCAGGCGCACGGTTGCCCCCTGCAGGTTTCTCACCGAGCAGAACTTGCAATCGTAAGGACAGCCGCGACTGACGAACACGCCGCTCAGCGCGTAGCGCCCTTCAGAGAACAGACCCCTGCGCGGCCACGACAGGTTGCGGAGGTTCGGCCTGGAGGGGAACTTGCGCGTTCTTCCCTTGAGACCCGCCGTGGCGAAGGGCCCGCCGATGTAGTAGTCTCTGAGATCGCCTGCAGCCAGGTCTTCCAGCATCGCCGGCCAGGCCTTTTCGCCCTCGCCTATGCAGACGGCGTCGCAGTGGGCCTTGCATTCTGCGGGGAGGAGCGTGGGGTGCGGGCCTCCCATGGCCACCTTGATGCCCCGGGCCCTGAACCGGTCGGCGATGCGGAAGGCGGTGGTGGCCACCGGCGTGCGCACGTGGAGGGCCGCAAGGTCCACTTCACCTTCTTCGGCGTCATCGCAGCCGGGATCATCCCCCTGGCCCATGTCCACAAGCTCCACCTCGGCGTCTGAGGGGGCTAATCCGGCCAGATATTCGAGCGAAAGGGGCGGCGCGGGAGCGGCTTTTAATCGCTGGCTCACCAGGCGGTCGTTAGCGGGGAAGATTATTTTAAGCTTCATGAAGAATCTCCGAATTTACTGTAAACGCTTTTCGATTCGTAGCTTCTTTCCGCCGCAACTTCTCGGTCACGGCCTTCTGAGCTTATATATTATATATAACATGTCGATGATCCTGGGAATTAAAAAGCAATGGAGGAAAGGAGATCGATGGACGCAGAGAAAAAAGTCGGCCGCAGGGGAGACCTCGCTCAACGGAAATGCGTGCCCTGCGAGGGTGGGGCGGAGCCGCTGGGAGTGGAAGCAGCAGTCGAGCTGCTGCATGAAATTAAGGGCTGGGAGCTGCGCGACGGGG
>JAUXIQ010000289.1 GCA_030620925.1 Nitrospinota bacterium | reverse complement strand
TATAATTTAATTGTAATTAGCCCCTATCCGTTAAAACTTCGCTTCCCGGTAGGAGTCCAGGAGTTTTTGAGAGAGCGCCTTCTTTTTGGTGGTGGTGGCCACTTCTTCTTCCACCATGGTGAGGCAGTCGGTGGGGCCGAATTTGATGCACTCCGGGTCGCCTTCGCACAGCTCACACTTGTTCACTATCCCCTCGGTCGGATTGTAGGAGATCACCCCGAAGGGGCAGGCCAGCGTGCACATCTTGCAGCCCACGCAGCGTGCCTCGTCCACGTGTACCGTGCCGGTATCCGGGTCCTTGGAGATGGCCGCCGCCGGGCAGGCCCTTCCGCACCATGGGTCGTCGCACTGGGTACAGGTCACCGGGATGTAAAAAGCTTCCTGGTCGTAAATGAAGGCGGTGATCCTGGAGAGCGTTGGATTGAACTCTCCGGAGAATTTAAAAGAGCATGCCAGTTCACAGCGCTTACAGGCTGTGCAGGTCTCCGGTTTGATGAGAAGAGTCTTAGCCATGGCCTTTTCCCCCCTTTATTCAGCATCAAGGTGCTCGCCCGAAGGTTACTGTCCGTCAACAAGCTTTCAGGCTGACATCTTAGTTCTGGCTAAAAACCGGAAGTTACATAAACAGGCAACATTAGGCGTCCAATATATCAGGGCGGCAGTATATTGCAACGAAAATTTCCCCCCCTGCCATAATATCCGCGCTCATCCCAGCAATTCCTCAACCGCCTTCTTTACCATGATCAGAAAGTCCTGGAAGGAGGTCTGCTGAAAGTCGAGTGCGGCCTGGGAATCGGAGGTCTGATACCAGTCGAACCACCCCGGTTGGTCCATGTAGCGGGCTTCCTCGGGGAGGACGCCCATCAGCTCGAACAGCGCCTCCACGTATTGATGCCCCAGCATCTGCCAGGTGGGCCCACCGGCTACGTTGAACACCCTGCCCCGCGCCTCCCCGTTTCCGACGCTGTGGAAGAGGGCGGCGACTACGTCTCCCCGGCAGACGAACTCCATCCTCTGATCCCGCATGAAAGGCCAGACGGCGGGAGGTTCCAGGAAGGCCGGTATGGCGATGCCCGAAATTCGCAGCACGGTATAGGGTAATCCCGACTCCACGACCAGTTTTTCGGCCAGCGCCTTACTGCGGGAATAGAAATCGTTGGGTCTGAACTCGCGCTCCACGGTCAGCGGCTCGTTTTCATCGGTGGTATCCCCGTATGCGGCCACCGACGAGCTGAAAATAAAATGCGCCTCGCTGTTCCGCTGCCGGACGGCGTCCAGCAAGCTTCCCGTTCCCCCCACGTTGACCGCTTCCGTCCGGGTCCAGTCTTCCTCGGTGGCGGGTGGAAGCAGGGCGGCGAGGTGGATGACCGAATCGACGTCGGCAGCGGCCTCGCTGAGAGAGGCCCTGTCCGTGATGTCGCCGGGGAAAACCTCAATCCCCGCGGTCTCCTCCAGCAGGTCGTAATCCAGCCCGGGCAGATCAAAAACCCGCACCTTGCGGCCCATACCGCTGAGCAGCAATGTAAGCTCCGCCCCCAGGCTGCCTCCTCCGCCGGTTATGAGCACCAATGGTTCAGTATTCATGATCCATGATATCCCGCTGCCAGCCAGCTTCGCGGTGCGGTAAAATACCGCCCCTCTTAACTTTCGGTACTGTTAAACCTGTTCATTGGCGGGGCTTTCAGCCCCGCAATAGTGTATCGGGAGTTGTCAGGTTAAAGTTGTCCCTCGCATCTGTGCCTTGCTCAGAAGCACCTCCACGGCATCCGTCACATTGTTCAGCTTCTGCTTAAGGGCTGCCGGGTTGTCTTTGTTCCCGGCCAGGGCCTGATTAACCTTTTCCACTTCATCCACACACGTTTTGGTGGCGGGAACCGCCGCCACCGTCTTCATGAAAAACTTATCCTTGAGTCCCTCCAACTCCCCCTCCATCCGCTCCAGTGTCTGCAGCTCTTCGGAGAGGTCGCCGCCTTCCATTTTCTTCAGTTCCTCAATGGTGCGGCGGCAGCCTTCAATTATCAGGTCAAGATTAACCAATCCTTTAGACACGGGAGACCTCCTCTATCTTATCTTTTCGAAATCGATCTTTTCCTCGCGCTTGAAGCCCTGGCCGTTGAACCTATCCCTGGGGAAGGGGTCTTCCTTGCTGAACAGTTTCTTGAACCGTGCGCCGCCGGGGCGTGTATCCTCGGTGAAGCCGTAATACTTGGTAGCCGAGGGCTTGACTTTGATAAGCTCGTACTCCTTGCTTCCCAGCCCTATGATGGCCCCGGTGTTTATCTGCGCCTGCTCGCTGAGGCCGTGTATAAGGGCGGCGGCGTTCTCGAACTTTTTAGCGCCTGAGCCGGCGACGTCGTGATCTTCGGCCGCTGATCCCGGAGTGCCCTCCGATTCGGTGACTTTATCCACACAAGCCATGTCTATGGCCACCGGGTCTTTACTGGCGAAAATTCCGATATGAGGGACCAGGGGCATGTCGGCGTACATCACGCAGTCGCAATAGGGCGAGACGTCGATGCCCATGTTGATAAATCCCACCTTGTCTTTTCCCACCGCCTTGACGGTTGCCATGCAGGCATCGGCTATGGCCGCGTGCAGTCCTTCCAGGGGTTCCCGGGGGATGTCCATTACGCCGCAGCCCACGGTCGCTCCCAGGTGTGCCAGGCAGCCCACGCATTTCTCCCTCTTCCACTCGATGGTGTCGTCCTTGACATTGAACAGTCCGTAAGGGCAGCAGTCCCGGCAAAGCTTCCAGGTGGGGCATTCATTCTTGCCCTTGCAGCGCTCCGGGTGAAACTCCGTGGTGGCCCCCATCCCGTAAGCGGGGTGGCCGCCCAGGTGTACGTTATACTTGCCCCGTTTGGACTGCGCCCCTATGCCCAGGTTCTTCAAGGCGCCTCCGATAACCCCCATGGGGTGGCCTTTGAAATGGGTGAGGGTGATGAGGACGTCGGCGTGAGCGACGGCCTTGGCTATAAAAGCCTCCTTAAGGATATAGCCTTCAGGCAGGTCGATATGGACATCGTCTGTGCCCATCCAGCCGTCTGCTACTATGAAGGGACACCCCAGGGCTTCCGAGGTGTAACCGTTGCGCTCGGCGGTAAACCTCATGTCCAGCTCCGTTACCCGTGCAGGATAGGGGTTGTAGTTGAGGGTGGTGGTATCGGTGACGAAGGGGCGACCGCCCAGGCTCTTGATCTTGTCCGCCAGCGTCCGGGCGTATACCGGTCTGAGATAAGCGGTGTTGTTCCACTCGCCGCAGTGTAATTTTATGGCCACTACATCGTTTGGCTTAATCAGCTTATCCAACTCCGCCGCTTCGAATACCTCCAGCATGTCTGCCACGTAGCTGGTTGCCGGGGAGTAGCTTCTGTTGCCTGCATACCAAACCTTGGACGCCATCTCGATGTCCTCCATGTTTTCAGTGCTTCATAGGATGAACTGAGGATCTCTTACCCTTTAATACCCGGTCATGCCTCGATGAACTTAGTGA
Organism: Nitrospinota bacterium; assembly: GCA_030620925.1. GTDB lineage: Bacteria > JAUXIQ01 > JAUXIQ01 > JAUXIQ01 > JAUXIQ01 > JAUXIQ01. Next base: position 197 of record JAUXIQ010000289.1, on the reverse strand, counting down.
CACTCTCCTCCGCTTTATCGATTGCCTCCTGAAGGCGGTCAACCCGAGGCCCGCCTCCCTGGGCCAGGGTCGGCTTGCCGCCGCCCTTGCCGCCCACTAACTCAGCGGCCGAAGCCATGAGATTCCCCATGTCCAGGCCCAAACCCTGAGAGCACGAGAATATCACTGTTGCGGTGTCTCTTGCAACACCGAACAGG
>JAUXIQ010000170.1 GCA_030620925.1 Nitrospinota bacterium | reverse complement strand
GGCTTTCGGGGGTCTTCTTTTCATCGGCTTCTTCCGCTTCCTCATACAGGATAGTGAACCCCTGAAATTTTACGATGGAGCCCGTGGCCCGGAATTCGTATTTGCCCGACTGGATGTCCACGGTGGTGGTATCGTAGACGGCGGAGGACATCTGAGAGGCCGTGAAACGGTTCCAGATGAGCCGGTAGAGCGCGTATTCGTCGCCCTGCAAGAAGGACTTCACGTCTTCGGGGCTGCGCCCGGGTATGGTGGGCCGTATGGCTTCGTGGGCTTCCTGGGCGGTGCTTTTATTTTTGTATTCCCTGGCTTTCTTGGGTATGAACTCCTTGCCGTAATTGGCGGCTATGTAGTCTCTGGCCTGGCTTCGCGCCTCTTCTGAAACCCGTCTGGAATCGGTCCGCATGTAGGTAATGAGCCCCATTGTGCCCTCATCTCCGACGTCTAACCCTTCGTATAGCTTCTGGGCCAGTGTCATGGTTTTCCTGGCCGAAAAACGCAACTGTTTGAAGGCTTCCTGCTGAAGGGTGCTGGTGATGAAGGGGGCCGAGGGGTTCCTCCTCCGTTCCTTGCGCTGGAGTTTGGATACCTTGAAGGGTGATCCCTGCGCCTGGTCGACGATGGCCTGGGCCGTCTCCTGGTTTTTGACGTTGGCCTTTTTGCCATCGATCTTGTTCAGCTTGGCCTCGAAAGCTGGTGGCTCTTCGGCCTCCAGCGATGCGGTTATGCTCCAGTACTCCTCGGAAACGAAGTCGTTTATCTCTTTTTCCCTATCGCAGATCAGGCGCAGGGCCACGGACTGCACACGACCGGCGCTCAGGCCGCGGCGAACCTTGGACCACAACAGGGGACTCAGCTTATAGCCCACCAGGCGGTCCAGTATCCTGCGCGCTTGCTGGGCATCGACTTTATTCTGGTCTATTCGGCCGGGGTTTGCCAGGGCCTGGGTGACGGCGCTGCGGGTTATCTCGTTGAACAACACGCGATATACATCCTGTCCCTTGTGGCCGGACTCTATCTCGCTGGAGATGTGCCAGGCTATGGCTTCTCCTTCGCGGTCGGGGTCAAGGGCCAGGTAAATAGTGTCGCTCTTTCCTGCTGCGTCTTTTATCTCTTTGAGCACATTGTTCTTGGACTTTACGGCGACGTATTTGGGTTTGAACCCATCATCCACGTCCACACCCAGCTCATTTTTGGGCAGGTCTTTTACGTGGCCCATAGAGGCTTTGACTTCGTAATCTTTCCCTATGTACCTTTTAATGGTGCGCACTTTCGCCGGAGATTCGACCACTACCAATGATTTAGCCATGATTCCTTCCGTCGTCCTATCTGCTGCGTATGAATGTTTTACCGGGAAGCTGCTTTATCAATCCTTCCAGCTCCAGGCTGGCGAGTATGCCTGCCACCTTACCTGCGGGAAAACCGCTCTGTTCTGTTAATATATCTATATGTTGCGCTTCATGGTGGAGCAAGGAAAAAACCGCCGCATGTTCGGGAGAAAGTTCGGGCTCGGGCGTTTTCTCTTCACCGGGAGACCCATTGGTGAGGCCGCCCAACTCTCCGGGCAGCTCTTCCATTATGTCTTCCACGTTTTCTACCAGCTTGGCTCCTTTTTTGATGAGCGAGTTGGTGCCCTTGCTATTGGCCGAGCTCACGCTGCCCGGCACGGCGAATACCTCCCGGTTCTGTTCCAGGGCGATGCGGGCGGTGATAAGCGCTCCGCTCTTGGCCGGTGCTTCGACCACCACGGTGCCCAGCGAAAGCCCGCTGATTATCCGGTTGCGTATGGGGAAGTTGAGCCTGTCAGGTTTGGCGTCCATCATGAACTCGGAGATGACTGCACCCTGTTCCTTCATCCTCTCTTTCAATCCCCGGTTTTCGGGGGGATAGACAACTTTCAACCCGTTGCCCAAAACGGCGATGGACCTCCCTCCCGCATCCAGGGCGGCGGTATGCGCCAGGCTGTCTATGCCTCTCGCCATACCGCTTACCACGGTTATCCCTCTTCTGGCCAGGCCTTCGCTCAGCCTGGTGGTTATTTCCTTCCCGTACCAGGTCGGGCTCCGGGTGCCTACTACGGATATGGCCAGGGTGTCTTCCTCCTTTAATTCCCCTTCGACGTAAAGCAGCGGCGGGGGATCGTGTATATGCTTCAGGTTGAAAGGGTACGCAGAGTCCCGCATGGTGACTATGGTTACCTGCTTCTCCTCTATGCTCTGAAGCTCTCGCTGGAGTTGATCCCCGATTTTATAATTAAGAATCTCATTAATGGTATTATCGGTCAGACCCGGTATTTCTTTAAGCTCAACCCTTTGCGCCCTGAAAACTTCGGCCGGGTCGCCGAACCGTTCTATGAGCTTGCGGTAGGTCACTTTACCCACCCCGGGGACCAGGTTCAGGGCAATCCACAATTTTATGTCTTCACTCATGGGATCACTTGCCGAGATGGATAGGGGTAAATTGAAACGAGTGCTGTATTCGCCCGCTATTCGGAGCGAAAATCTGGGATAATATATACGTCGTTGCGAAGAGTAGTCAAGACGTTTCGCGTTTTTGGAGTATTCCCTATCGCGCTAGTGCCTGTTTTTACTGGAGTTTTTCTATCTTCATCCGGGCTAATTCGGCGAGCTCACTTCCGGGGTAGTTTTCCGTGAGCATTTTAAAATGGTCTTCCGCCGATGAACTATCTCCCAGTTGCTGATAGACCAGCCCGAGGCTATAGAGGGCGTAGGGCGCCTTGTTGGCCCGGGGGTATTCCTTGGCCACTTTTTTCAGGTGTTTAACGGCCCTGGAGAAGTCTTCCAGCTTGTAGTATGCCTCACCGATCCAGTAAAGGGCGTTGTCGGCCAGGCGGCTTTCAGGGTAGCCGGCCAGATAACTGGAAAACAGCTCAATAGCCTGGATATAGTTCCCGGAGAGATGTTCCTGGTAGGCGGTAAGATAGAGTTTTTCCTGGCTTAATCCCTTGGCGGAAATCCTCACTTTTTTCTTTATCTCCGCGGTGGCGACGCGCTGTTCTTCCATGATGGAAAGGCTGTCCTTCAACTCGCTGATGATCGATTGGTTACGCAAAGCCATCTGTTCGGATTGCTCCGCGGTTTCTTCCAGTGCTTCCATGCGCGCGTCAAATTTCGCCATATACTCCAGACTATTTTCTAATTTCTCCAGGGATTCCAGTCGTTTCTCAAGCTTGTGCAACTGTCTTGCCACGGAATCGATATTTCTGGCTAATCTCTGGAACTGGCGATTATTGGCGGCTGCGGCACCAGGAGTAGAGTCCGCCACAATAACGGGGGCCGTTCCCACGCACCCCGCGGCTGAAAGGATTACCGACCCCAACAACGCTGCGCTTTTTACGATTAGCGATTTTTTCATGGTGTGCCCTGCGCCTCGATCAGAGGTTTATGACTTCGTATTGTTCCAGATGCAGATCGTAATCCGCTTTTATTATTATCCTCTTTTTCAGATCTTTTTCAAGCCTGTCGAGGAATTGCCTCTCCTCTTCCAGGATCATGTCCGATACTTTGGGATGGACGTTGACCATTATCTTCTGTGAGCGTTTGAATGAGTTGGCTACCCTCTTCACTTCACGGAACACTTCGTAGCAGGCGGTGGCGGCCGATTTTACTCTCCCCTTCCCTTCGCAGTAGGGGCAGGGTTCGCATAGCACCCGGCTCAGGCTTTCCCGAACCCTCTCCCGGGTCATCTCCACCAAGCCCAACTCGGATACTTCGAGAATGTTAGCCTTGGCCTTGTCGGTTTTCAGCGCGGCATCGAGGGTGGAGTAGACTTTTTCTTTGCTTTCGTCCTTGGCCATGTCTATAAAATCGATTATGATTATTCCCCCGATGTTGCGCAGTTTGAGCTGGTACACTATTTCCTTGATAGCTTCCAGGTTGGTTTTCAGGATGGTCTCTTCAGGGTTTCTTTTGCCCACGTAGCGGCCCGTATTGACGTCTATGGTCACCAGGGCCTCGGTTTGATCGATAACTATGTATCCTCCCGATTTGAGCCATATCTTCCTGCCCAGTGCGCGCTCGATCTCCATCTCGATGCCGTAGACGTCGAAGATGGGCTCTTTTTCGGTGTACAGCTTGATTTTGGGTTCCACATGAGGCATGTATGCGCGGACGAATTCGATGCAGTTTTTGTACTCTTCTTCGGAATCCATGATGATTTTCTCTACGTCCTTAGTGTAGGCGTCTCTAAAGGAGCGGAGAATGAGATTCAAATCCGAATGCAGCAGGGCGGGGGCTGATACTTTTTCCGCTTTTTCCTGAACGTCGTTCCAGAGCTTGTTGAGATATTTTATATCCGTGACAAATTCTTCCTTTCTGGTCCCTTCGCTCACCGTTCTCACGATGTATCCGGCCCCCTGCTTTTTGAGGCTCTTTATCATGTCCCTGAGTCTTTTGCGTTCTGCTTCGGCTTCTATCCTGCGAGAAATTCCCACATTGTCTATGGTGGGCATGTAGACCAGATAACGGCCGGGGAGGGTGCTGTAGGATGTTATACGGCAACCCTTGGAGCCGATGGGTTCCTTGGATACCTGCACCATCACTTCCTGGCCTTCCTGCAGCATCTCCTCTATGGCCTTCGATTGGCGTCGTTTCCTCGATGATCTGGGTTTCTTTTTAAGCTCAAGTTCTTCCTGCACCCCCAAAGCGTTCTCCCCGGTCTTCATCTTCTCGTATTCTTCCATGATGTCCATCACGTCTACATCGGAGACGTAGAGGAACCCTGCCTTTTCCAGGCCGATATCCACGAACGAGGCCTGCATGCCGGGAAGTACTTTGGTTACCACTCCCTTGTAGATATTACCTACGATGCTTCTATCCCTGGCGCGCTCGATGTAAAGCTCGGTGACCACATCGTTCTCAATAATGGCCATTCTGGTTTCCAGGGCATTGGCGTTAATCACGATTTCTGAGGGCATATTCACCTGCCTCTATAATTTGGGCGTCCGTCTTGACTACGCGAAACGCCCTTACTTCATTTTCATTAAGGTTATAAAGATCTTTGAGCAAAGTCCAGGGGTTGAGCGATTTGCCTTCGCCCTGGTCTATGACTACCTCCAGTCGGTAGCCGTCTCCGTCCGCCCGCCCAAGGGAGATGCTTTCTATGAGGGGCCGAATTTCACGTTCTTTGACTTTGCCTTTCCTGGTTTCGCTGATCACTATGGATTCTCTTCCCACGTATTGGCTGATGTGCCGGCGATGCGTTTCTTCATCGGAG
>JAUXIQ010000255.1 GCA_030620925.1 Nitrospinota bacterium | reverse complement strand
GAAAAAGCTGCCGAATTGGGAGACAGCCGGTGGAAAGAGCTTCTGGAGGATCATCGGGCCATGGTGCGCACAGAGCTCATCAAGTTTCAAGGCCGCGAGATGGACGCCACAGGAGATGGTTTCCTGGCCACCTTCGATAAACCGAACCAGGCCATACAGTGCGCCCGCGCCATAAGTGATTCGGTGAGGGAGCTGGGAATAGAGATCAGGGCCGGGCTGCACATGGGCGAATGCGAGGCGGCGGGGGAGGCCGTGCGGGGCATCGCGGTGCACATCGGGGCGCGGGTGGCGGAGAAAGCGGGTCCCGGAGAGGTACTTGTCTCCAGCACGGTAAAAGACATGGTAGCCGGTTCGGACATCCGTTTCGAGGACAGAGACACTCACGCCCTCAAAGGCATCCCGGACGAATGGCGACTGTTCGCGGTTGTAAGTTGAATTGCTCAGTAGCCCGAATTACTGACTGAACGAGATAGCGATATAAGGAACAAAAGGCGGGCCAAACGACCCGCCTTTTGTTGTTCGTGAATGAAAGTTAGTTGCGATTGCCGCCCTTCTTCAGTATAAGGTTCATATGTTCGTCGTGTTCGGCATTGTCAAGGCGATCGGGGGTGGAGACGCTTTTCCAGAATTCGACGTCGGCCATTTCCTTATGGCAACCCATGCACACACCGGTCCGCTCCATAACGGCCCTTTCCTCGTTGTTCAGGGGACGTGAGAGTGGCCAGTGCGAGCCCACCGTCTGAAGCTGTTCGCCCTCCCTGGTCACGATGCGGCTCCAATCCATCATAAGATCGGGGACTGCGGTTATCTGGACGCTGGTGTTTTGAGGGATGATCTCGCCGTCGCCGGTCTCCAGGTCCACCACGATATTTTCGGTGTAGCGGGCCTGGTAGATGCCGTCTTCCATGCCGTAGCCCAGTGCCTTGGGGTTTGAGTGGCAGCTTTCGCAGCGGCGCGCCTTCAGCAGCGTTGAATGGGGCTGCAATGGGGCCATGTCCAGACCCCGCTGACCTTCCGAGCCTCCGCCCTCGGTGTTGGGCGGCGTGCGCCATATCTTGTTGCGGACGATGGTTTTGCCGTCGGGGCCTATCACCGTTGTGACTACCTGGCATCCGGGGACCAGCGGCGACACTCTCCCCTCACCGTTTATGCCCAGGATGGGCTCCTCCCATCGCAGGTAACCCCGAAGCTCTGTCACCTCGCCCGGGGATTTGACGCCATCCACTCCCAGAGCCGCTTCAGCGGTCCGGCCGTCAGGGCCGCGCTTGTTGCCGGTAAGAATCCAGTCGGTACCCTTTTTATCTTTGGAGTAGTCCACCTTCACATGACACCCGTAACACTGGGGCGCCCAGTTGGCGTGGCAGGCGTAACACTCCAAACGCTCCATGTGGCGGCTGACGGTGCTCATGGCAACTTCGGCGTTAGGGCTCTTCCAGGTTTTAGTCAACTGGAGCTTTTTGAGCAGTGGGATGAAGAAATCCTTCCCCGCGGCCGAATGCAGGACGGCCTTGTCGCCGCGCCGCACCACGTTGCCGAAGGGATTTCCCCGGGCGGTGAGAAGATAACCGTCTTCGGAAGGATACGCCTTGGCCATCGCCTGGAAGGGGAGAAGATTTTTTGTGGTGCCTCTCGGTGCGCTGAGGGTTTCCTTGCCGAATTCCTCGCCGTAACCTATGGGTAGTTGCCAGGGGTATTTATCCGGCGTTCCGTGGCAGTCCTGACATTCTATCTCTACCTGGGCCAGGGTGGTGCCGGGGATGTTGCCGTCACCGTGCATGTCTATGCTGGTATGGCAGTCCTGGCAGAACAGTCTGCCTTTGGGGTTTTCGGGTCTGCTTTCGAGACGGTGATGGAGGTCTTCCCTGATGTAGAGGTAGCGCTTTGTGTGCAGCTTTGGCTGCGTTCCACCCTCCTCGGTGAAAGGGCTTCCATAGGGGAATTCCATGAGACCCTGATATGTCATGCCGATGCGCTTGCCTCTGTTGTGGCAGGAGTTGCAGACCTCGACGGGAATACCGCCGCCGGCTTTGCGGCTGCCCCTGATACGGTGCTTCAGCATGTGGCCCGGCTGGTCTTTGGGTATCGTGGGGTCGTTCCCTTCGTAGAAGCCATCGTTGCTATAGAGTATGTGGCAGGCGGAACAGCCCATGCCTCGCCAGTCGCCCCGTTTCTCACGACCCCGGACGCCGACGTGGCATCGCTGGCATTCGTGCCGCTGGTAGGTGATGGCCGCCAGGGCAGGGTTTTCTTCGACTTTTTTGGGGTCGTCCACTGCGGGAAGCTGTTCCAGGTTCCTGGGAAACACCGAGGGGTTATTTGCTATCAAGTTAGCCATATACTTTTTGTAGACCTCGCTTCCCACCCTGGGTACGGGGCCGTCGGTGTCCTCTATGTCGTAGTTGCCGTAGCGGACCTTGCGGTCTGCCGTGCCCATGCCCCATGCCCATAAGTTGCCCTGTATTTTGCCCGCTTCGGTCTGCATAAGGGCGCGATGCAATTGATACGGCTTGTCGCGATGGCAGGGCGCGCTGCCGCAGGTTTTATCCGCTATCCAGATGCTGCCAGGGTCCGGGTAGAAATCTTCGACGGGGATTTCATCAGGGGCGCCTGAATGTGCTTTCTCTTTTGAGGTGGCGTTCGGTGTCCCGCCATGGCAGACCACGCATCCTCCCATGGCGTCTACCATGGCCTGCATCACGCTTCCTTCCTCGCGGATTGGCTCTATACCTTCGTGGCAGCTCAGACATCCTTTTTCTTCCGCCAGTTTTTTGCTTACAGTGTTAAACGATTTGCTTGCGTCTTTACCCTTTTGGGCGGGAGCAGTGTTTGCAAAAAAGGTAAGGGAGAGAAATAGGATGAGAAAATATCCGGTGACGTGTCCCTTGCCCTTGAATTGTTTCATGTTGTTTCCCCTCTCTCGAATGTTGGCTTAAACCTATCCAAAATTGGTCGGCAGGGCACGGTCTTTGCGTAAGTTGCTACTTCTTTACTTCTCAGGCATTTACGCTTAATCGATGTAAATCAGAAAACCGGCGAATAAGCTTTATCAGACAAATATTATATGTCGGAAAAGAAATTACCGGCTTTCAGGCGAAATTATCCCTTCGCTGCCATTTGAGTAAGCTAGAGTAACCGGCCGGCGGGCGCTCGCTATTTTATAGCGCCTTCGCCCCGGAGACGCTCTATGTCCTTTTCGGAGTAGCCCAGGCCTCCGAGGGTTTCATCGGTATGCTCCCCTAACTGGGGGGCGAGAAAGCGGACGGTACCCGGTGTCTCAGACAGCTTCATGGGTATGCCCACCTGCTTCACTTTACCCTCGGTCGGATGGTCGATCTCGATAATCATCTTGCGGTGCTTGAGCTGAGGGTCGTCCTCGACCTCTTCGTAGTCGTATATTCTCCCCACACAGATGTCCGTCTGGCTCAGGATGTCGAACCATTCGTCCCTGTTCTTGGTCTTGAAGGTTTCGGCGAAGGCTTTCTGCATTTCCGGGTATTTTTCGCTGGTATGCTCGTGGGGGATAAATTCCTCATGCCCCAGCGCCTTGCAGAGATTGGCGAAAAACCATGGCTCTATTGAACCTATGCTCAGGTATTTGCCGTCCTTGGTCTGGTATACGTTATAAAAAGGGGACTTGCCGGAGAGCATGGTGCCTCCGCGGCGGGCCGTCCCCTTGCCTGCGTAATGCATTGAAAACAGGGCCACCTGAAGTGAAACCACACCGTCGGCCATGGCTATATCTACGATCTGGCCCCGGCCGGTTCTTTCCCTTGCCATCAGCGCCGCCAGGACTCCCACCGCGCCGTGCATCCCGCCCCCTGCGAAATCCGCCAGGATGTTGTGGGGGATGGACGGCGGGCCGTCCTCAGGGCCGATAATTCCCAGGGCGCCCGCGTGTGAGATGTAGTTGATATCGTGCCCCACCAAATCCCTGTATGGTCCGTCCTGGCCGTAGCCGGTAACGGCGCAGTAGATGATGCGGGGGTTGATTTTGCTCAGGGTGTCGTAGTCTATTCCCAAACGTTTGGTGACGCCGGGCCGGAACTCTTCCACCACCACGTCCGTAGTTTCGGCCAGTTTATGAAAAATTTTTCGGGCTTCTTCGTTCTTGAGGTTGAGGCCCAT
>JAUXIQ010000001.1 GCA_030620925.1 Nitrospinota bacterium | reverse complement strand
CCGGGGATAGCCGCTCATCTATCTCGGAAGGGCTCACCTGCCTGTCGTTGACGGAAAGATTGACGTGCAGGTGCAGCCCGCCTTCTTCGGCCAGTATGCGCTGGCGGAACTTACTGCCCAGAATTTCGCTCAACTCCTGGAGCAGCTCGCGGATGGTGGCTTCCGGGGGCAGTTCCAGCTCCAATCCCGAGCGGTCGAGGAAATCTCGGTAGACGCCGTAGAAACTGATTTTTACCAGCACCGTAAGACCTCAACTTCAGAAGCGGGCTTTGCCGGAAGTGTTCAGCAACATTCCCGCCGCCTTGAGAGGGACCCTCATGCCCCCCGCCACTATCAGGTAGCGCAGCAGGAGACCCCCCGCCAGGCCGAAAATGGATGCGGCCATAGCCAGAGCCGTTTCGACCTCTTTGGACGCGGGAGAAAGGGCGACAAGCTCGTAGACCAGTGGAAACGCGATGCCGGAGGCCACCAGGCCGGCCCAGAAAATGGGGGCCAGCGAGCCGGTTAGCAGCAGCTCCGCTGAGGGTCTGGACGCAGGCGAGGCGTAGCATCCCTGAAGGTAGAAGAACACCACCACCGCTTCGAACCCCAGTATCAGGGCGTCAGCCCTGGCCAGTCCGTATAATTGTGCGTGCAAGCCGAAGCCGGAGGCGGCCGGAGAGAGCGAAAGCGCAAGCATGAGGACCATCAGCCCCGTAGACAGCGCCGAAAGCAGGAACAGCACTGGCAGCATGGCGTTGTTCCAGAAGAGGATGGGCCGCACGGCGCCCAGAAGCAGGCCGGTATAGACCATGGTCAGCAGGGCCAGGGCGATCCCCACTCCCTCCAGGGCCAGGCGCGCCGTCGGAGCCCCCTGGAGCAGATGCCAGGGCCAGACCAGCAGGAATATGTTTATAAGTCCTATTATCACGAACGGCGTAAGTATTAATACTCCCCTGGATATCCACGATGATCGGGGCCGTGCTCCGGCCCTTAAAAACCCGCCGGGGACGCCGAGGTCCGCAATGAGGAAGACCGTTGAAACCAGCACCAGCAGCGGGCCCAGGGTTATCCCCGTCCGGGACGCGGTCTCCCAGCCCGTCCCCAGGAAATCCGCAACCGCTCCCGCCGCGTAGGCTCCCGCCCCCACACCGGCTAGGAAGAGGTAAGCGGCTACTTTCCAGCCCCAGACGGCTTGTCCGCTCCCTCCCGGGCTGTTTCGCAAGCCGGTATTCGTCATACGTTCACCTCATACGGGCAGATAATAGACCGAGGGGTCCGTGCCCAGCTCGGGGTTCAACTGAAAGCCGCCTTTCTCCCTGACCAGACGGGAGACCTCTGAGTAGGGGTCGTCCAGGTCGCCGAAGTAGCGCGCCTTGGCCATGCAGTTGGCCACGCAGGCCGGTTCCAGCTCCTGCTCCCGGCGATGGGAGCATAAGTCGCATTTCTCAACCCTGCCCGTGCAACGCGCGCGGCGCGGCTTACTTTCCCATCCTTCCGGGGGATCGGCCCCGACCTCTTCGTAGGGTGTCCGCTGATCGCCGTAATAGTTCAGCTCCCGGTCGTTGAAATAACGGGAGCCGTAGGGACAGGCCACCATGCAGTATCGGCATCCGATGCAGGTTTCGTAGTCCACGGTGACCGTCCCGTCCTCTTCCTTCACCGTGGCCCCTGAGGGGCAGACCTTCTCGCAGGCGGGTTCTGCGCAGTGCATGCACAGCATGGGCAGGGAGAGCCGCCGCACGGCGGGGAAGCTGCCCTGCTCGTTCTTCAGCACCAGCGCCCAGGTGATACCGGGCGGCGTGAAATTTTCAGCCTTGCAGGCTATCTGACAGCCGTAGCAGCCGATGCACCGTTTCAGGTCGATGACCATGCCGTATCTTGCCATTTTTCTCCCGAAGCGTCCTTGTAGATTTTGACTCTGGCGTCGCAGTCCATGGTGATGGTCACCGGGTCGGTCTTCTTAAGGTCCAAGGGCATGAGCGCCTCGAAGAAGACCCCTTTGCCTTTTGCAATCGGCAAGTTGGGGCTCCAATGACCGCCGTTGTTGGCTATGCCCACCACCTGAGGGTGTATCCCTTCCACCAGCACCGCCAGACCACGCACCTTACCGGCGTCTTTCGATTCCACCCATATCTGGTCGCCGCTCTCGATACCCTTCTCTTTCGCCGTAGTCGTGTTTACGGAGATGAAATAGGAGTAGGGGTCCATCTTCTCCGAGATTTCGGCCAACCAGGGGTTCTGGTAGGTCATGGAGAAGGAGTGCCAGGCCACGCGGTAATAGACGGCCTGCATGTCGTACTCTTCATCCTCGCTCTCCAGAGCAGCGCAGGGCTTCCAATCCGGGAGAGCCTGAAAATCGCCCTCCTCGGGCCAGGGAAGCGCGTTCTCCTTGACGATGGAATCCACCTTTTCCCCGAACTCCTTCATCCATTCGAAATATATGGGCACCCGGGCCTCGATGAAGGGTTTCCAGAAGGCTTCCTTGACGTTCTTGGGCCATTTGATGACACCGTTTTTCTTGAACCAGTCCAGCCCGTGGCCGGGTCCGAAGTAGTATTTATAGATGTGGTCTCCTATTTCTTCCCAGGAATATTTTTCATCGGGCTTGAGCGTGTGTTCGCCCTGCAATCCGTAATAGTGGTTGATCAGTGCGTGGTGGGCATCCAGCATGCCCAGGCGCTCCGAGAGGTCCATGAGCACCTCGCAGAAATGCCGCCGCTGCCCTATAGGCTCCACCACCGGCTGGCGTATCTGCCAGCCCCAATCCCCCATGCCCACGGGGAAGTGGTGGATGTGCAGATTGGGTGAAGGGTCAAGCCGTTCGAGGTATGAGGTGTCGGGGAGGACGATGTCCGCGAAATCGGTGGTTTCGTCCAGCCACAGGTTGAATGAGATTACGAACAGCTCACGCAGTGCGTCGGCGGTGGTCTCCGGGTTGCCGATGCTCATCAGGCTGTTGGCCCCGTAGTTGAGGAGCACTTCCGGTTTGTAGGGGATTTTAAACTCCTCCCCCCGGGGCATGGTGAGCACCGCCAAATGACTGGATAGAGCGGTGGGGAGAAGGTCCATCAGATTGTAGCTCTGAGGCGCCTGCGGCTCCACGGCGGGGTATGGTTTCACCGAATAGCCGGGCTCCGTTGCCCCGATCCAGATACCGGGGGTGAGCAGCCCGTCGGGGCCCGCCTTGGGCACCCAGCGCGGCAGCTCCGTCTCCGGATGGCCGTAGCAGACGGGGCTGGCGCCCATGAGGCCTCCGGGGACGTTGCTGGCCCCCACCACCTCGCACAGCAGTTCTATGGCCAGCGATGTGAGCCAGGCATGGTTATGCCCGTGGGACCCTTTGAAATAGACCAACGAGGCCGGTCGGCTGGGGAGCTGTACGCCGTCTATGGTAATGGTGCTGCCCACGCTTGCGGCCTCCCCGAATTCTCTGGCGATGCGCCTGGTAACCTGAGCGGGGATGGTGGTTATCTTCTCCGCCCATTCCGGGGTGTAATTCTGGACGTGATCTTTCAACAACTGGAAGGCGGGCCTGCACTCCACGCCTCCGACGGTGTATGCGCCCTCTATTGCGTTCTGGTGAGACTCAACTTCTTCGCAGGTCCCTGCAGCACCCCTTGATTCGTCCCATACCAGGGGTTTGCCGTTCTCACCGCTGCGTACGTAATGACCGTCCGGTCCGATGAGATAGGGCCCGTTGGTGTGTTCCCGCAGATATTCCCTGTCGTATATTCCGGTTTCGTTGAGCAGGACGTTGAGCATGGCCAGCGCCAGCGCCCCGTCGGTGCCGGGCCGGATGGGCAGCCACTCGTCCGCCTTCTCGCCGGCGGCGTTCATCATGGGGTCCACCACCACCAGCTTCATGCCCCGGGCGCGGGCGTCGGCCATCCGCTGGGCCATGGTGGTGAAGGCGTAATATGCGGCGGTGCCGCAGTGGCATCCGAACATTATTAAGTAGTCGCAATGCTCCAGGTCGGGGTTGGTGGTGAGAGCGCCGTGAAGCGTCCCCGCCAGCAGGTGCTCGGCGTTGCCGCACTGGTGTCCGTCGGAAAAGAACACATTTGACGAGCCGAATGCGGGCATGAAGGTTGCCATGGCGAAGGTGAGGGGCCACATGGAGGGGATGCACCCGGTCATGATCAGCTTGCGTGGGTCTTCCTCCCGCACTTTCTTCAGCTTCCCGGTTATTATCTCCAGGGCCTCATCCCAGCTTATCTCCACCCAGCCGGGGTCGACCCCAATACCTTTTTCCGGGTTGGTGCGTTTCAGGGGGACGTTGAGGCGGTGAGGATCGTAGAGCATCATTATGCCCGAAAGCCCTTTGGGGCACAGCCGCCCCAGTCCCAGCGGACTCTCCGGATTTCCCTCGATTTTTACCACAACCCCGTTCACGCGGTGCACCAGGATGCCGCACTGGTTGTAGCAGATGCTGCAAGCGGACGGAATCCAGACGTCCTCCCAAACCCCTTCCTTCATCGCCTCCCCCCGGGGAAAATATCAACCGTTGAAAAATGCTTTTATCTTATGCCTTGAACTCTACTACTTTATAGTTTCCTCAAAGTCAAGTATTATTGTGGGCGCCTCCCTGACGCGATTGTAGGGGCAAGTCTCGTGCCTGCCCTGGACGATCAACCCGCCGCAGGCGGGATTACGTAGGGGCGGGTTTGTAACTCGCCTTATTGGGGCGTATGCAATACGCACCTACAACCATTGCGCTTTCAAAATCCCCCTCCCCTTAATCCCCTCAACCGGAACGCCCCGCGTGTGGCGGGGTCCAGAGGAGGGGAAATTTATTGCTGGCAGAATCGCGGTAGGCGGGATTGCCCGTCATTGGTATTTATATTATTTGGGCAGGCACAGGGGCCTGCCCCTACGCCGCATTATGTCATTCTGAGTCCCGCGTTTCGCGGGGCGAAGAATCTCGTCTAATTATGAGAAAAGGTCCATTCAGCTTCGCTGGCAACGGTATCCATGAGAATGCAAGCTGGATTATATGTTATAATTCAACTATTTAAAAGGCCGATGCTGGATTATAACACAATCACGATAAAAAATATAAATATTCTTGCATACATGACTTGACATTACAGCACTCAGATATTATATTGTTAGTGAAATCAGACATCGAGACTATAGAATCTATCCAAATTAAGGAGGTGTAGAGATATGTCACTAATTAAATGGGAACCTTTCAGAGAGATGGCAGGCTTGCACGGGAGGCTCAACAGGATGTTCCCCGACAGCTTCTTCGGGCGCGTGGGCAGTCTATTAGAAGATTCCACTGTTGTCAGGAACTGGGCCCCTGTAGTGGACATCTATGAAACTGAGAATGAGGTAGTCCTCAAGGCAGAACTCCCCGGCATGGAGAAGAAAGATATTCACCTGGAAGTCAGGGATCATACCCTTACGCTCAGCGGTGAGAGGAAGCACGAGAAAGAGATTAACGAGGAAAACTTTCACCGGGTGGAGCGCTCCTACGGGAAGTTCTACAGGTCCTTCAGCCTCCCTTCCACTGTGAACGGTGGTGAAATCAAGGCCAGCATGAAGGATGGCGTCCTGGAGGTTAACCTGCCCAAAGTAGAGAAGGCCAAGCTAAAGGCCATCGAGATCGAAAGCAAGTAGTTGCTGAAACAGTGAAGGGGGGAGCCCATCCCCCCTTTTTTATTTCCTTTTTAGCGAACAACTAGACCCTTTCAGAGCCTTTTCAAGTGATACTCAAGCACTCGTAGAGACAATTCATGTCCCGCCCCGCGGGATGTCTCTCGGGATAAATCTGGGCAAAGCTAGCCTTGCCCCTACGTCTATTCCCTTTTTTCAACCCCCCTGTCCTTACCGCGCCGCATTATGTCATTCTGAACCCCGCCTCCGCGGGACAGGCCCGACCGCAGGGCTTACCGCATGCCGCGGTACTGTGCTCCTGCCACTATCCTCCTGATCCTGAGGACTATGGGAAAAAGAACCTGGAAGCACGGTTAAGCGAGATGTTTCCCACGTGTTTCGCAGGACTGACGCTATGGTCTGTCATTCTGAGCGAAGCGAAGAATCTCGCGTTATTGATTGAGAAGGCCCATTCAGCTCCTCCGGCCACAGTATCAACCAGAATGAGGTCTTGGCGGGCTATGGAAAGAAGAGCCTTGCAGCCTGGGTAGGCGAGATTATTCGTCCCGCAAAACGCGGGACTCAGAATGACGGTTATGGCGGGCTATGGTTTTTTAAAAGTCGCGGCACAAATGAAGCTCCCTCCGATTTCCCACCTCGGCTGCATCGAAAAAAAATCATGGTTGTAGTGTCCATTACGTTTTTTACGGAGCGGCCAAAGCACATTAATTGGATAAAAATAGTCTTTTTTTCTGTATAGCGCTGGATATATTAACTATAAAAACATTCAGATGCACAGGGGAGTGAGAGAAGGTTATTTCTGATGACAATATATGCGGCTTTTTTTAATAAAAAGCGACTATCTGAAACTTATTTGGAGGATGTTTAAATGAGAAGAGAAACTTTATTGACGATTTCCCTGGCCGTAGCACTGGTTTTCATGCTGGCCCTGGCCAATTCTGGAGAGGCGAGAGAAATAAAGACGGAACTGACCACCTTGACTGGGACAATCCACTGCATAGGCCTTGACGGTAAGCTGCACATCAAAGCAGGCGTGTGCCCCGCGGACCATATCGCCCACGTCATCATTACTGAAGACGGTCGGGCGGTGATGCTGGGCGGCAGCGAGAAGATGGAGAAACTGATCAGGAACCTGTCCCTTCCGGCGGGTACGAAGGTCAAAGTAAGAGGGCAGATGGCTGAAGAGCTTTCGGCTATCGAGATGGAAGAGCTGATTCTCGGTATAGGTGCCGCCGGCGAATAGTTCTAGCCAGGAAATCAATTCTAAAGTAGTTAGCGGCGTCTTTTAAGGGCGCCGCTTTTTTTATTGAGGTCGCCCTCCAATGTTCCTTCCTCTATTTCAAGATTTACTTCAATCTCAAGTATGTTAACATAGGCGCGTAGGGGCCGGAGGGGAGAGACCGTTTAAGAACAACAGCTTAGGTGAATTTGAACATTGAAAAGATGTGCAATCCTTCTAGTTCTCCTGCTGATCATGGTAGCCGATGATTCACCGGCGCAGCCCGGCATCGATTTACAAGTGGGTCATCAGGGATTCCATAAGCTCCATTCCTGGACTCCTCTTCATGTTCAACTGGAGAGCAGGGAAGAGGCTATGGAGGGCACTCTGGAGGTCGCCGTACCTTCTGGAAACGCGTATAGAGGCGATGATCACTTGGTTCTCTACTCCCGGTCGGTTACCCTTCCTCCCCGTTCACGTGAAACGTTCGATTTCGTGGTTTTGATAGATGACGTCTCGTCCCCCCTGGAGGTATCCCTGGTCGATAGCCGCGGGAAAGTGGTTTCACGCAGTTACGATTTGAGGGATAATTTAATCACAGGCGATTTCATAATCGCCCTGAGCAGAACGTTAGCCTTCCATTTTCTTTCTAGCCGTCTCGGGGCGCAGGGTCGGGTGGTGCATCCGCGGCCCGAACACCTCCCCTCGGCGCCGGAAGGTTACGACGGTGTACGCGCTATAATCCTCCATGATGCCGAGCTGTCGCTGCTGACCAGGGAGCAGATAAAGGCCATAAAGGATTGGGCGGCTCTGGGCGGGAGGCTTGTCATAACGGGGGGGCCGGGTCAGGCCCGCTACAGGGTCCTGGCGGATGAGGCGCTGCTTCCGGGAAGGGTTAAGGGCATGAAAGCTCTGGACCAGCTTTCGAGCTTTGGCTCCAGATACGGGGAAACACTTTTTCTGCCCGCTCCCTTACCCGTGGTTACCCTGGAGGATATTTCAGGAGATGTGATGTTGCGTGAAGGGGAAACCCCGCTTATCGTCCGACGGCGATTGGGCAGGGGAGAGGTGCTTTTCCTTGCGTTCGATCCCTCTCTGCCTGTTTTTTCCCGCTGGTCCGGATTCGACGCTCTCTGGGCGGACCTTATCCCCGGAACCGCGCCCACCGAAATGTCCTTTGCTGGCGCATTTGCGGGGGGAACCGATGTTCTCAAGCGAGCGAAGGTAACTTTTCCCCTCCAGTGGCAGATCGCCCTCTTTGCGCTGGCATGCCTTATAGCCTACCCCCTTGCCCGGCGCTATTTTGGGGGGAAGCGGCTTCTCTGGCTCGTCGTTTCAGGCTTGACGGCGGCTTTCGTGCTCTGGGCAGAGCTCTCTTTTTACCGGCCTTATCTGCCCAAGGGCTATCTTAACTACCAATTGGTCGCCGTGGACGTTTACCCCGACGGGTCGCCTGCGGAAAAGACGACCGAGGTTCTCGTATTCTCCTCCGTGGGCAGGACCATGCTTGCCCGGGGCAACCATGCGGGGCCTGTGGTTAGGGCTTTTGCGCCGGAAAGTTACAGGAGCGGAGAGAGGAGCTACCGGATAGAGTCCAGCCCCTCTGGAAGGATGACCATAGAAGCGCCCATAAGGCCCTGGGATGCACGTTCCTTCGGGATGCTGGAGTTGGTCGAGCCGCCGGTGAGCATCCGGGTTTCTGATAGAAGGGAGAGGGCCTATATTGAAATAGATAACAACGCAGCTTACGCGCTCAGCGGCGGGAGATTGATGCTGGGCGGTCGGCTGTTTATACTGAAAGACCTGAGCCCCGCCGGAAGGCTCAGGGTGGACCTCTCGCCGGAGGCATTGAGCGCCGGCTCGATACCTTTCAGCATGAGGGAAGCGGTGAGCGACCCCCACGGCCCTTTGAAGAAAATTTTGCTGGAACGCTATTTGCGAGACGGTGTTAAGAGCGGGGAAGGAGAGGCGGTTTTCCTGGCCTGGCTGAAGGGAGCCCCCTCTTCCGGTTTCAACCCGGTTAGGAAGCATCGCCGGGTATCCCTGACCATGGTGCGAGCCAGGTTTCAAATTCCGGCTGAGTGGAGGAACCTCTCCCATGAAAAATAGTAAGGTAGAGGGGGACGAAAGGTCCGAGACAATGCAACGATGGGTGCCTTCCATGGAAAGGTCTCCCGGTCATCCTTTCGCCGGATATCTGGTATTCCTGAGCCTGGCCATGTTAATGACCTGGTTGGAGAGCTACGACGCCTTTACCCTCGAGCTGCCCTACTATTACGAGCACTTCGTCCTGGGCTACGCGTCGCTGCTGGGGGCGGCCTACCTGGGGTTTACCAGACCGACGACAAATAGAGCGGCCGCGGCCGTTAATGGCGGTATGAAGTTCGGTATTGAAACGCCCTCAGGGGCCGGGTGGATTCTTCTGGACTGTCTGCTAAACGCCTTATACCTTGCACTTTTGACTTTCCCCTTTCTGGCCGCTGTGCGCATCCTGACCATGCTCCGATTTAGTCAAATCGTCCTTATCTTGCTTCTGATTGCGGTCTGTTTCACCACTTACCGTCTCATAGCATTGCAACTGGAGCGTGTCCTGGAGGGACACGACATAGTGCGGTCCCTTGTGCTGGGGTTCCTGTTCATGTTTCTGCTTTTCGCGACCCTGGGCCTTTATCCTCCCTTGAGTCCCTTTTTCGCTCTTCACAGAATAAGCTCGCTGTCGGCCCTGAGGATAGATGGATTGAGTTTCTATCATCCCCTGGGGACCTATATCACCACCGTGTTGCTGCACGGCCTGATAATCTGCGCCATCGTCAGCGCCGATCTGTTGCTGGGTATGAGGAGGTCCGTCGGCCATGCATCCTGAAGCGGTGATTGAGGGGATCGCAAGTCGCTTGAGCAGGAGGGCCGCCGTGCGCATCAAGGCCGGTCTGGTTCTGAACACCTTTTACTGGGGCGCCGTTGCCGCCGCGGTTTACGTCGTTCTGGCGAACTTCGGGGTGTGGCCGTCCTTTGAGTTCCGGCTCCTGGCCTTGCTTCTCCTGGCATTTCTGCTTGTAGGTTTTCTCAGGGCCGGAGGGGTTAGGCCGGAAACGCCTCGGCTCATGGCGGAGGCGGACAGACGGTTCGCCCTGCAGGAGAGGCTTTGCACTGCTTACGAACTTTTAGCCGGAGAACAGGAAAGCGAGTTCAAAGGGCTTCAGGTCAGAGACGCAGCCGCCCACGCGCAGAGGGCCGATCTCGGTTCGTTCAAGCCCGGGCCCCGTCTGGAGTGGAGGCTGCGCCACACACTGTTGTCCCTTATTTTTATTGCCATAATCCTCGTCTCAACCGGTATAATCGAGCGAATCCCCCTGCCGGCCCGGCACCGATACTTGAAAGAGCAGTTGATAAAGCCGGGCGAACAGAAGGAGGAGCTTGAAAACAACGGGAGGGGAGAGAGTGCGTCCCTGGCTGAAGCGGTGGGAGGTGAAAGGAGGTCTGAGACAACAGGTGCGGGCAGGGGGGGCGAGGGCGCACCTGGTGAGGGCGCCGGAGATGAAGGGAGCGCCCGCTTCGAGGCGGCGAAATTATCGACCCTGCTCTGGTCGGAAGAAGGCGAGCTTGGAAACTATCGGGATTTAGACGATGAACAGTTGTTAAAACTGATGCAGGGAGTAATGGAGAGAAGTTCCTGGTCCTTCAATCCCCGTCTGATGGAAGAGCTCAGGGAAGCTCTAAAAAGCGGTGATTCGGATTCTCTGAGGAACCTGCTGGAGGAGTTGATCGCTGAACGTAATAAGATTTCCCCCGGCTCGATTCGGTCCTCCATTGAGGGGGAGAGAGCAAGGGACGATCGAAGAGCATCGAAATCCCGGAGGGGGATGACGGCTTCTTCGGGCCGGGAAGGGGAGCCGGGTGCTCAGGCGGAATCGGGGCAGTTTCTGGGCATCGATTCCCTGTTTGATGAGGTGTCGGATGAGTGGGGAGAGCAAGGGCTCATTACCGGCAGTGAGCCCGGCGAGGAACGCGGTACGGAGGCGGGCGCGGCCTCGGCCTCCCATGAGGGGGATACTGAAAAGAAGGAAGCGGTGAAGGGAAGGTTGGGGGGGCGCGAGGTTCTGAAGGTGCTGGTGAAGGCGATGCCGACGCGGACACCGCCCACCGCCGAGCCGGAAGAGGTTATAGCGGAGTACCGCTACCGGGCGGAAAGCCTGATGGAAAGGTATGAGCTGCCCCCCGATTATAGAGAATACCTCAAGCGGTATTTCCTGGCCATCGGCCTTGTAGAGGGAGGTGAGGAGCGATAGAGACAGAGGAGAAAGTAGAGAGAATGATGGAGGCCCTATCCCTCCTGCGAGGGGAGTTGGGCAAGGCCATCGTCGGACAGGAGGAAGTCATCGAGGGGGTGATAACCTGCCTCCTCTGCGGCGGCCATGCGTTGCTGGAAGGCGTTCCGGGCCTGGGGAAGACCTTGCTGGTGAAGAGCCTGAGCAAGGTGCTTAATCTCAAGTTCTCCCGGGTGCAGTTCACGCCCGACCTCATGCCCGCGGACCTAACCGGCACCAACATAGTTATGCAGGATGAGGAAAAGGGGAAGTATTTTCAGTTTCAAAAGGGGCCAATCTTCGCCAGCATCGTCCTGGCCGATGAGATAAACCGGGCTACGCCCAAAACACAGTCCGCCCTGCTGGAAGCCATGCAGGAGCAGACCGTAACGGTGGCCGGAATCGAGTATCCGCTGGGCGATCCATTCATGGTGATCGCAACGCAGAACCCCATCGAGATGGAGGGAACGTATCCCTTGCCGGAAGCACAGATGGACAGGTTCTTTTTTAAACTGCAGGTCCTCTATCCCAGCAAAGAAGAGCTGCTGGAGATAGCGGAGCGCACCACCTCCCCCCATCTGGCGGAGCTGAGTACCGTGCTGGATGCGGATTCCATCTACCCACTCAAGGAACTGGTGCGCGAGGTGCCCGTGTCCAGCGGCGTTAAAGATTATGCCCTCCGCCTGGTGATAGCCACTCACCCGCAAAACGAAGGCGCCCCCGACGACGTGCGCAGGTTCGTCAAGTACGGCTCCAGCCCTCGCGGCCTCCAGAGCGTGATCATGGCGTCCAAAGCGAGGGCGTTGATGGAAGGGCGGTATAACGCCAGCCTTGAAGATGTGCGCAGGATGACGCCCCCCAGCCTTTGTCATCGTATAATACTCAACTTCGAGGGAGAAGCCGAAGGAATCGAGCCGGCCCGTATAATAGATGAGGTGCTTAAGAAGGTCCCTGAGAGTTAAGGGCGCTTGCCGGGGAGGGTAAAGCCGAACAGCGATGACTGAATATCTTGAGAACGAGTCCTTTAGCCTTGCCAAATCCTGTTGACCTGTTAAAATTGTCCACGCTGTCTGAAGTCTTATCCAGGATATAGCTTTCGGTTTGAATAACGGGGGATTAGTGGAAATGACCGACAACTTTGAAAATCTGCTTGAGCGCAGGCACGAAAACGCTAATAGATGGAAAGGTGAAGGGAAGAAGATAATCGGGTATATCTGTTCCTATGGTCTGGAAGAGATAGTATATGCCGCGGGCCTGCAGCCGGTGCGCGTCTTCGGCCCCGGTGGCCCCTACAAGCTGAGCAAGGAACACATCCAGCCCTATTACTGCCAGCATTGCCACGGGGTTGTGGATGAGGCCTTGAAGGGAAGTTACGATTACCTGGAGGGCCTGATATTCCCCTATACCTGTGAACATGGCCGCGCAATCTACGATAGCTGGGGGGCCAACATGGAGGTGGGCTACACGCGTTTCATCGACATGCCCAGCCAGACGGACCTCCCCCAGGCACAGGAGTTCTTCGTTGAAGAGCTGAAAAATTTTTCCGGCAGCCTGGAGAGCGCATTCGATGCGCGCATAACGAAAGAAAACCTCATGGCTTCCATAAAGCTTCACAACAGGAACAGGGCCCTGCTGAAAGAGATATACGGTCTCCAGATGGCCGAAGAGCCTCTGGTGTCGGGGGCGGAGGTATTCGCCGCCGTTATGTCCAGCACGGTGGCCCCTAAGGAGGAGCATAACGACCTTCTGGCGGGTTTCCTGAGAGAGTTGGGCGAACGTGAAGACCCCGCCGGAGCAGGCCCCCGGTTAATGCTCCTGGGGACGGAATTGCACGATCCGGAGGTGGTGAAAGCCATTGAAGAGGCCGGGGCGAGGGTGGTGGTTGATGAGCTGTGCACCGGCACCAGGCTGGTCTGGGAAAACGTGGATGAGAACGGGGACCCACTGGCCGCCATCGCCCGTCGCTATCTCACCGGCGTCAATTGCCCCATAAAAAGACCCGCCGCAGGGCGCATGGCCCATCTGGGAAATATGGCTGAAGAGTTTAAAGTCGAGGGGGCTCTGGTGCTGCATCCCAGGCACTGCGACCCCAACGAGTGGGATATGCCCTTCATCCTGGAAACGCTGAAACAGAGGGATATCCCAGTGGTGAAAGTGGAGCT
The DNA here is from genome assembly GCA_030620925.1 of Nitrospinota bacterium. Classification (GTDB taxonomy): domain Bacteria; phylum JAUXIQ01; class JAUXIQ01; order JAUXIQ01; family JAUXIQ01; genus JAUXIQ01. The sequence goes on along the minus strand of JAUXIQ010000001.1, from coordinate 23,300 downwards.
TGACGAAGTCTTTTCCCCCGATAATATCAGGAATGCGGTGGACGAGCTGAAGTCCAAGCTTTAATCGATAAGGTGAATTTATTGTGAGGGATGACGGCTGAAGAATCCGGAGCCTCTTTCTTATAGGCTTAACAGGGAGGGAAACCGAAGTGCTAACAGAGCCGCTACAGAGTTGGAAGGTTTGCAAAGAGCTGGCCAACAATTTTTACGAGAAGCAGCGCGGGGCAAAATCGGAAGGAAAGACCATCGTGTGGGGCGGGGCCAGCATACCCTGTGACATCATCAGGGCCATGGATATCGTGCCCATATTGGGCGAGCCATACGGGGCTCTGTGTACGGCACACCAGCTATCCGAGGAGTTGATGGCAACCACCGAGGAGTACGGTTTCGGCCGAAGCTTCTGCGCCTACTCGAGAAACTTCGTGGGCTCGGTGTTGAAGAACAAGGGGCCCCTGGGGGAGATGCCAGAACCCGATTTCATCATGGGCACCAAGAGCGGCTGCAACGACCACATCACCTGGTTTGAGATACTGGCCCGCATAAAAAACAAACCCTACATCGCCATCGACGCGCCTATGCTCTACGAGGAACCCGGCCCCCACCACTTGAAGTATCTGGAGGATCAGCTCACAGAGTTCCTGGAGTCCCTGGAAAAGATGTTGGGCAGGAAGGCCGACGAGGAGAAGTTCGTAGAGTTTATAAAGCTGTCACAGCAGGCCGGGGAGCTCTGGACCGAGGTGCTGGAGTTCTGCCAAAAAGTCCCCGCACCGCTCAATTTCAAGAGTCAGCTTTCCCTCATGATGCCCGCGGTCTCCCTCAAGGGGACCAAAGAAGCGGTGGATTTCTACCACATGCTCCTCGACGAGCTGGAGGAACGCGTGAAGAAGGGCATCGCCGCAGTGCCGGAGGAAAAAGTCCGTCTCCTGTGGGATAACATCCCCATGTGGTACTACATGCAGATATTCAACTACGTGGAGCAGAAGGGAGCGGTGGTGGTAGTCTCGCCCTACGTGCTGGGTTTCGGCGGCGGCAATCTGGCCCAGGCGGGGATTTCCCCGGAGGCCGAGGCCTTGGTTGCACAGAGCGAACCCACCAGTATCCAGGAGGCCATCCGCGAGGTGGCCAAGGAATACCTGCGCAGCTCTCTGAGGCACAACCTCCCGGCTAAGACCAGGCAGTTCTCGCAGATCGTGAGGGATTACAGCGTTGACGGCTGCCTCATCCATTCCAACGCGGGGTGCAAGAACCTCTCGTGCGCCAGGCTGGACCTGGTGCGCAGCGTTGAACAGGATACAGGCGTCCCCTGCATGGTTTTTCAGGCCAGCAATGCGGACCCGCGGGATTTCAACGAAGAAGACACGCTGGCCAAAGTTGACAGGTTTCTTGACGAGCTGATGGAGAGCAAAGCGGCGAGTTAGGCCATGAGCCCGTCAGGGATTCACCGGGTGCCATATCGACCGGCGGAATTGAAGTATGCGGAATTGAAGTATATTGAGAGTTGAAAATAACCGGTTTACGGGCGACAAGCGGAAATAGGGCGAAGGCTTCCTTGACTAAACCGGTTAAGAGCATTACAATAGTTGTGAATAGAGTGTACGCCTCCTGAAAACTTCAGGTTAAGGGAGGCATTGTGGGGTAGCGGTCTGATAGTCTGGTAGGCCTAAACCGAAGAAAAAAGGTTTTATGCGCGTTCTGGGTTTAGATACCTCTACTCTTGCCGCCAGCGCGGCCTTAATGGAAGATTTCCATCTGCTGGCGGACTATTTTTTAGACGATGGCATATCGCATTCCAGGAAAGTCCTTCCCCTGATCGACTTCCTCTTAGCTCAAGCACATCTCAAGTTGCAGGATATCGACGGTTTCTGTGTGGCCGCAGGGCCGGGCTCTTTCACCGGCCTGCGCATAGGGCTGAGCGTAATTAAAGGCCTCAGCCTTGCCACGGGGAAGACGGCGGTGGGCGTGCCCACGCTGGAGGCGATGGCGCTGACCAAGGTCCACGTCGATAAACAGGTCTGCCCCGTCATCGACGCCAGGAAAAAAGAGGTCTATTGCGCCCTGTTTGTGATAGAGGGGGAGGCGTTGAGGCGCGTCACTGAAGACATGGTGCTGGAGCCCGAGGCCCTGTGTGAGCTGATAAAAGAGCCTACGCTTTTTACCGGAGACGGGATCAGGGCCTACGGGGACCTTTTCAGGAGCCGGCTGGGCGAGAAAGCAATACTCCACGAACATTTCTCCGGTGTTTCCACCGCTGCACAGGTAGCCAGGTTGGGCCAGGAAATGCTGCACAGCGGGCGGGCGGCTAAGGAGGTGGAGCCCATCTACATAAGGCCTTCAGAGGCCGAGTTGAAACATGGACAACGGAGTGCCGTAACCGTTTCGGGATCGAAGAGGGGCGCCTAAAGCGTTCCGGCCATCAAGCATAGGGAGGAACGATATGTTTGAGGAAGAAACAGAGCTTGTGGAGAGGGTGAGGAAGGAGAGCGACGAGTTCGACAAACTCTTCACCGAACATCAGACCCTTGAGAAGAAGCTTGAAGAGTATACCAGGATCAGGTATCTGAACACGCAGGAGGAACAGGAGAAAAAGAAGCTTCAGAAGATAAAGCTGGCCGGCAAAGACAGGATGGCGGCCATCCTTCAGGGTTATAGAAAGGAAAATCTCTGCTGACGGACCGGATGCGACGCTTTCCGAAGTCCATACCGAAATAGAGTAGAATGGCGCGGGGCATCCGGAGAGAGAATTTCAGGGTAGTATAGCGTTTATAGGGGAAACCCCCCTTTTTCTCCCCTGAAAAAGGGAGGACTTGTATTGTCCGAGGTTCAGCGGCGCGTGCCCGTCCGGGCAGGGGGGATACTTTAAAAATATTCTGCATGAGTGGGTTTTGTTGAAATGAAGCGTTGCTCAAATATAATATCCGTAGTGAAATGTTCTTTAAAATCATGCTTTTTACTTTTTCCTGCGAGTAAGCCTTTTTGCTTGACAGGGGGCGCTTTCAAAGATATAATTATTCTGATTTTCACCACACAGAAAGCGAGTAACCCCTGCGCATGTCCCCTCGGAGCGGTTCCCGATAATTAATCAACCGGAGGGGTAAAGTGTGGGTTAATTTTTCCGATATACCAGATAATGGTCTTCGTCTTGAGTTGCGGGAGTCCCCGCAGGATATCCAGCTGGAAATAGACGAGATAAGGGTATCCGGCCACCTGGAATTCAAGGGGCGATTGGACAGGCTGGAGAAGGACGTAATAGTCCGGGGCAATCTGAATACCACTGTGGATGTGGTCTGCGCGAGATGCCTGGAAAACTTTCAGCTTCCCGTATCGTCCCCAGTTGAAGTCGAATATCGTTTAAGGGTTGAGAGACCTCAAGAGGAAGAGATAGAACTCATCGAAGAAGATGCAGACGTCTATTATTACACTCAGGACAGGCTGAATCTGGAGGAGGCCCTGAGGGATCAGATACTGCTGGCAGTACTCTTGAAGCCCCTCTGTTTAACCGATTGCAAGGGGTTGTGTCCCGGGTGTGGCGCTAACCTGAACCAAGGTGCCTGTGGTTGCCCACAGGAAAACGTTGACCCCAGGCTGGAGGCACTGAAAGCCTTCAGGAGGGGGCGTGAGGAATAGGATTAATGGCTCTCCCCAAGAGAAAGACTTCAAAAAGCAGGAGAGATAAACGCCGGACGCACAAGAGGCTTGATCTTCCGCCCACGTCGGAATGTCCCCAGTGCAAGGAGGCCAAGCTCCCGCACAGGGTATGCCCCAATTGCGGTTTCTACGCAGGGAGGGAAGTCCTCCCCGTAGAGGAAGTGTGAGGCTTTAGTAATTCATGAGCGGCAGAGAATTGAAAATAGCCGTGGACGCCATGGGAGGGGACGACGCCCCCCAGTCGGTCGTGGAAGGCGCCTTGATGGCCTGTCGGGAATACGGCCTGTCGGTCGTACTGGTGGGCCAGGAGGATGCCATCCAAAAGCAGCTCTCCGAGCACGAATACGATGAGGCCCTGGTGGAGGTTAGGCACGCCCCTGAAGTGATTGGGATGGAGGAAGACCCGGGCAGGGCTTTCAGGCGTAAACGGCAGTCATCCATCATGGGGGCCCTGGAACTGGTAAAATACAGGGAGGCTCAGGCCGTGGTGAGCGCGGGCAACACCGGCGCCAGCCTGGCGGGAGCGACCTTCATACTGCGGCCCCTTAAAGGAATAGACAGACCCGCCTTAGCCGCCATTCTGCCCACCATGGTGGGCCACTCCACTATTCTGGACGTGGGAGCAAATGTGGACTGCCGGCCCACCCAGTTGCAGCAATTCGGAATAATGGGCAGTGTGTACGCCAAATATATTTTCGATAAACCCAGCCCCACCGTGGGGCTCCTGAGCATCGGAGAGGAAGACAGCAAGGGCAACGAAACCACCAAGGTAGCCTTCCAACTCCTCAAAAACAGTTCCATAAACTTCATCGGAAACATCGAAGGGCGAGAAGTTTATCGAGGTTATGCAGATGTGATCGTTTGCGACGGATTTGCGGGAAACATAGCCATAAAAATCAGCGAGAGCGTGGCCGAGCTGTTCGAATGGGCCATGGAGAGCGCCTTTAACGGCTCGTGGTACAGGCGTCTCGGTTTTTCCATGTGGAAGCCGGAGCTGAAGAGGATAGGCAGTATAATGGACTATACCGAATACGGAGGCGCTCCCCTTCTGGGAGTCAACGGCACCTGCATCGTCGCCCACGGACGCTCATCCCCCAAGGCCATCAAAAGCGCCGTCCATCTCGCCCAGCAGTTTGTGGTGAATAAGATAGACGAGCGTATCCAGGAAGACCTGGAATTTAACACCGAAATACAGGTCATAGGCAAGCGGCGCGGCCGCATCTGGAGAAACATTAAGGAATCCATACCCTTCGGGCAGGGACAAGATGCCCATGGCAAGAAGTAAGAAGGCCCTTTCCTTTGGAGGCTTCCCTTCACGTATTGTGACCATACGATGGTCGAACGGGATACCCGCTTAGCTCTTCGGAGTAGTGCATGTTCGCCACCAGGATTTGTGATCTATTAGGCATGGAGTACCCCATCCTTCAGGGCGGAATGGCCTGGGTATCCACGGCCGAGCTGGCCGCCGCAGTTTCAGAGGCCGGAGGCTTGGGAATAATCGCCTGCGGAAACCATCCTCCCGATTTCCTTCGGGAACAGGTGCGAAAGGCTAAGGAGCTCACCGCTAAGGCTTTCGGTGTGAACGTTTTGCTCCTTTCGCCTTACGTGGACGACATTTTCAAGATCATCATTGATGAAAAAGTGCCCGTAGTCACCACCGGCGCCGGAAACCCCGGCAAGTACCTCCCTCCCCTTAAAGAGGCGGGAACCAAGGTTATCCCCGTGGTGGCTTCGGTTGCGCTGGCCAAACGATTGGAGAAGCAGGGCGTGGATGCGCTCATCGCCGAAGGGATGGAGGCCGGGGGCCACATAGGCGAAACGACCACCATGGCCCTGGTGCCTCAGGTGTCGGACGCGGTGCAGATACCAGTGATTGCCGCCGGCGGCATCGCCGACGGCAGGGGGCTTCTGGCCGCCCTCACACTGGGGGCGGAGGGAATCCAGATGGGCACCCGGTTCGTCTGCGCCTCGGAGTGTACGGTGCACCAGTCGTGGAAAGAAGCTATAGTCAAGGCTGCCGACCGGGGCACGGTGGTCACCGGCAGGCCCACGGGCCACCCGGTAAGGATCATAAAAAACAAGCTCGCCCGTCAGTTTGAGCAACTGGAAAAGGAGAGCGCGCCCATGGAGGAGTACGACAAGTTGGGCACCGGCCGCCTGGAGGCGGCGGCGGTCGATGGAGATACAGATTATGGCTCGGTGATGGCCGGCCAGATTTCGGGGCTTGTCAGCGATATTAAACCCGTCAGCGAGATTATCCAGCAGGTAATGGCGGAAGCCGTGGAGGCCATAGCCGGCCTCAACAAGCTTAACCTGAAAACGGGTTGAGCGTTTAGATACAACTTTAAAGGGTCGATATCACTTAAAGACGGCCCGATACTGAATTGAACACTTGTGGCTCAGAAAGATGCCTTTTAAGGGGGCAGAAAAGTAGATGGTAAACTACGCGTTCCTTTTCCCGGGGCAGGGTTCTCAGCAGGTGGGTATGGGGAAGGATTTTTACGATGCCCACCCACTGGCCAGAGAGATTTTCGAGGAGGCAAACGATGCCCTGGGCATAGACCTGGCGTCGCTCTGTTTTCAGGGCCCCGAAGAAGAGCTCAGCCTGACTTACAACACCCAGCCTGCAATTCTCACCGTGAGTTATATCGCCTGCAAGTTGCTGGAAAAAGAAGGCGTGACGCCCGCGGTGGCTGCAGGGCACAGCCTCGGTGAATACAGCGCCCTGGCGGCGGCGGGGGCCATGAACTTCAGGGAAGCGGTAACCGTGGTGCGCAAGCGCGGGGAATACATGCAGGAGGCGGTACCCGTGGGAGAGGGAGCCATGGCCGCCGTTATGGGCATGGAGGCGGAGCAGGTGGAGGAAGTATGCAGGCAGGCTTCCTCCCTCGGAGTGGTGGCGCCCGCCAACTACAATAGCCCCGAGCAGATAGTCATTTCCGGCCAAAAGAGAGCCGTTGAGCACGCCGTTGAGCAATCCCAGCTCAACGGAGCCAAGAAGGCCGTGATGCTTTCGGTGAGCGCCCCTTTTCATTCCTCCCTCATGAAGCCCGTGAAGGAGAAACTGGGGGCGGACCTGCAGAAGATAGATTTCAGCGCTCCCGCATTTCCCGTTGTGGCCAACGTAAACGCTGAAGCGGTGACGCAGGGCGACCAGATTCGCCCTTCCCTGGTTAACCAGGTGAGTTCCCCCGTGCTCTGGGAGCAGTCCATGAGGAAAATGCTGGAGATGGGCATGGATGAGTTCCTGGAGGTGGGTCCGGGCAAGGTCCTCTCCGGCCTGTTGCGGCGCATAGGGGACGGTACGAGGGCCCATAACGTCGAAGATTGCAAGACCTTGGAGAAGGCCCTGAGCCAGATCCGCAGTCAAACAACCGGGTAAAAGAGCCCGTTGCACAAGGCATAAGGTATGGAACTGAAGGATAAGGTAGCCGTGGTGACCGGCGGCGCCAGAGGCATTGGGCTTGAGTGCGCCGGTATACTGGCCCGCCAGGGGGCGAATATAGTGCTTGCGGACGTGAACCGGGAGGCCCTGGAGGGGGCGGCGGAGAAGGTAAGGGAGGAGGGAGTGGAGACACTGCCCGTGGCCGCAAACGTCACGGTGGTGGAGGAAGTGGATTCGATGATAGACGCCGCGCTCCAGAAGTTCGGCCGCCTGGATATACTCATCAACAACGCAGGGGTGACGCGCGACGCCCTGTTCCTCAGGATGAAGAAGGAAGACTGGGATTTAGTACACGACATAAATCTTAACGGGACATTCAACTGCACCAAGAGCGCCGTCCGCACAATGGTGAAGCAGCGCTCGGGAAGAATTGTAAATATCGCTTCCGTCATCGGCGTCATCGGAAACGTGGGGCAGGCCAATTACGCTTCCTCCAAAGCGGGCATAATAGGTTTTACGAAAGCCGTGGCCAGGGAGCTGGCCCCGCGAAGTATAACCGTCAATGCGATTGCCCCGGGGTTCATCGATACGGAGATGACCCGCGCCATCCCTGAAAAGGCCAGGGAGGAGATGATAGGGCAAATACCTATAAACAGACTTGGAACTCCCGCTGACGTAGCCAACTGCGTGAGGTTCCTCGTGCATCCGGAGTCCGATTATATAACAGGGCAGGTGATTCACGTTAACGGCGGTATGTATATGTGATAATCAGGTAGTGAGCCCTCTCTTCTTTTGGATTGCAGCAATCTTTGTGAGGGGGTAGAATATTTAAAAAAACTTGGGGAGGTGTTTTGAGGTGGAGTCGACTGTCGAAGTAAAGGTTAAAGAGATAATCGTGGAACAGCTCGGTATAGAGGATAACGAGGTAACTACCGAGGCCTCTTTCATCGACGACCTGGGAGCGGATTCGCTGGATACAGTGGAGCTGGTGATGGCTTTCGAGGAAGCATTTGACATAGAAATAGCCGATGAGGATGCGGAAAAGATAAAGACTGTAAAGGATGCAGTCAATTACATAAAGGGAAACCTGAACGCGGAATAGATAAAAGGATAGCAGGTTCGGAGGTGGAGAAAGCCCGACTGCTGATAACTGGCATCCGCCATCGGTGAAAGCTGTCTTGCGGTGATTCTTACGGCCCGTGTAAAGCAAGGAATGAAGGACGGATGGTGTCGAGGAGGTGATCATACTGGAAAGAAGAGTGGTTATACCAGGAGTAGGCGCAATCACTCCACTGGGCAATAGCGCCAAGGAGAGCTGGGAGGCCCTGAGCAAGGGCGAGTCAGGCATTGGGGAGATTACGCGATTCGATACCAGTGATTTCCCTACGCGTATCGCCGCCGAAGTCAAGGGATTTGATCCCTTTGAGTACATAGACAAAAAAGAAGAAAAAAAGATGGATGTCTTCATTCAGTACGCCATAGCCGCTGGCACCATGGCCGTGGAAGATTCCGCTCTAACCATTAAGAACGGTAATGCCGGCAGGGTCGGGGTGATAGTGGGTGTGGGCCTGGGAGGTCTGCCGGGGATAGAAAAATATCATTCCGTCCTGGAGGAAAAAGGGAATCGCAGGATATCTCCCTTTTTCATCCCCTACGTGCTGCCCAATCTGGCCTCCGGACATATATCCATGCGCACGGGGGCCAAGGGGCCCAACTCGTGTATTTCCACCGCGTGCACGGCCGGAACCCATGCTATCGGCGAATCCTTTAGAGTCATTCAGAGGGGAGACGCCGACGCCATGATAGCCGGAGGCGCAGAGTCGGTTATCACGCCCCTGGGGGTTGGAGGATTTTGTAGTATGAGAGCTCTCTCCACCAGAAACGGAGACCCTAAAAGCGCCAGCCGGCCCTTCGACCTCGACAGGGATGGCTTCGTGGTGGGTGAAGGCGCGGGCATACTGATACTGGAGGAGCTGGAGCACGCCAAGGCCAGGAAAGCCAATATCTACGCCGAGATAGTGGGATACGGAATGTCGGCCGACGCATACCATATCACCATGCCCGACCCCAACGGCGAAGGGGCCTACAGTTGCATGAAGGCGGCCTTGAAGAACGCCGGAATTGAGACTCACGATTTGCAGTATATAAATGCCCACGGGACGGGCACCCAGTTTAACGACAAGATCGAGAGCCTGGCCATCAGGCGTGTTTTCGGAGAGCACGCCTACAAGCTGGCGGTAAGCTCTACCAAATCAATGACCGGGCACCTGCTGGGCGGCGCCGGTGGGATAGAGGCAATTTTCACCACCTACGCCATTAACCACGGCCTGTTACCGCCCACCATAAACTACGAGACCCCCGATCCGGAGTGTGATCTGGACTATGTCCCCAATGAAGCGAGGAAGATGGACTTGGTTAATGCTATGTCCAACTCCTTCGGGTTCGGAGGCACAAACGCCAGCATCGTTTTGAAGAGGTACGAAGCATAAGCATAGGTTATAACACCGGGGCCATGGGGCGGAAGGGACAACGCCCCCCCCGGTCCGAACAGGATAGAAAAGGGGTCTTGAGGGGAACTTTTCCGAGGAAAGGCTCCCCTCAAAATCCGCATACCTTACATGATAGCCAAAGAACGACAACAGGAGCTGAAAAAGTTCCAGAAAAGTTTGAGGTTTCGTTTTCGAGAACTTTCCCTCCTCGATCGAGCGCTCACCCATAAATCCTACGTAGATCAAAACGGAGTCAAGAGCAGGGATAACGAGCGCCTGGAGTTCGTCGGGGACGCCGTCATTGACCTTGTAATCAGAGATTATTCCCTCAAGCGTTTTCCTGAGAGAAGCGAAGGGGAACTTTCCAAGCTTCGGTCAGCAGTGGCCAGCGAAACCACCCTCTCCAGCATCGCCCGCCGAATGGAGCTGGGGAAGCATCTGCTCATGGGCAAGGGCGAGGAATCGAGCGGCGGGAGAAAAAAGCATTCTCTGCTGGCAAACGCCTTCGAGGCGGTGGCTGCGGCCATTTACCTCGATGGGGGTTTCAATGAGGCGTATCGGATCATCCTTCCCTTCCTGGAGCAGGATATCGAGAAAGTTTCGCTGGGGGGCAATCAGGGGGATTACAAGAGCAGACTCCAGGAGTATACTCAGAACAGGCTGGGCTGTGTCCCCCGTTATCGGGTGGTGAGCGAAGAGGGGCCTGATCATAAGAAGGTCTTCCTGGTTCAGTTGGCGCTGGAAGGTAGGGTAATAGGCAGCGGACGCGGGAAAAGCAAAAAAGTCGCCGAACAACACGCCGCCAGGGAGGCGTTAACAGAGCTGCTGGAAAAAGATATAGAAGACGAGAAACCTCAGTGATCGAATAAGATTTTGTGAGGGCTCTTATTTACCCCGCCTGATGCGGGTTGTCGAGAATATCACTTCATGCATCCCGATAAGGCCGTTCCCGAATGAGCCGCACCCGGAAGTATAAAATCGTCCCTTTTTTCATTCCCCATGAGGGTTGTCCGCACCTCTGTGTGTTCTGCGACCAGCACTCGATAACAGGTCGCAGCCGCGGTGTAAAACCTGGGGATATCCTCGAAGTTCTCCGGGCAAATCGCATCCACCGTTGTGCGCCTGGGAATGCTCGGCCCGCCCTGCGGGAGCTTGCCTTTTACGGAGGCAGTTTCACCTGCCTGTCCCTTAACGTCCAGGAAGCCTATCTCAGGCAGGCTGTGGCCGCCAGGGATGAAGGGTTGGTTCAGGGAATCAGGATTTCCACCAGGCCCGACGGAATAGACGGCCCTGTTCTGGAGTTGTTAATGCGGCATGGGGTGGAGACGGTGGAGCTGGGTGTGCAGTCCATGGACGATGCAGTGCTCCGTTTATCCCGCCGGGGCCATACCGCGCTTCAATCAGAAGAAGCCGTGCGACACCTGAAAGAGCAGGGCTTCAGCGTCGGCGTGCAGTTGATGCCCGGGCTTCCGGGGGCGGACGCAGCCAGCGATATGCTCACCACCGGGAAAGTCATAAAGCTCAAGCCCCACATGGTGCGCATATATCCCACGGTGGTGATCAGGGGCACCGAGCTGTGCGGGATGTACCTGCGAGGGGAATACCGGCCTCTGGGGCTGGAGGAAGTTATCCCGCTTTCCGCCCGCATGCTGACTGCCTTCCGGGTTGAAAGCATCCCCGTAATCAGGCTGGGTCTTCAACATACCGGGATGCTGGAGAGCGGAGCAGTGGTGGCGGGTCCGCACCATCCGGCGCTGCGTCAGCTTGTGGAATCATATATTCTTAGACGGGTTGCAGAGCAGGGTCTGCGGAGCATGGAAGCCGAAGGCGGGCGAGCGCTGTTTACCCTTTCTCCGCGCAACCTGTCCAACTTCAGGGGGCAGAGGAACGGCAACGTAAGACTGCTGAAGGAAACCTTCTCCCTTAACGGCGTGGAAGTGAAAGCGATGCCCGGACTGGCTGATGACATGATGCTGCTGGAATGGGAGGGTCGGAAGTGGGAGGGCAGAACCAGAGACCTCCCCGTTCATGCGTGAGACCAGCGGCACTGGCTTCCTTTCAATAACCCGCCTAAACAAAGCTGCCCCGGATACCAATGATGATCAGGCGAAGGGTTGTGGCCTAAAGGTTTCTTTAAATGAAGTGTTTGGGAGGAGATGATAATGAAGATAAAGGCTGAAGAGCTGAAGAGCAAGGTTCTCGAACAGGGGGCGGACGTTGTCGGCATCTGCAGAGTCGATGATCTTAAAGGTCTCCCCGGATATATACAGAACCATGGTGCGGTTATGGACGGCGCCGAATCCGTGCTGGTTTGGGGGGTGCGAATGCTGAACTCTTCCATTGCCTGCGCAGACGTTAACGTGCGCATGGCCCTGCAGAGCACGGGCGCCCTTTACCACGAGTTGGACCGCCAGAGCTACGTGGTGGCCCGCTACCTGGAGGATATGGGTTTCAAAGCCATGCCCTTCCCCACCCACCTCCCGCAGCCCATGGTCAAAGAGACGAACGGCATGCTGGCCGACGTCTCATACCGCCATCTGGCCCGGGAATCGGGGCTGGGGGTTTTCGGCAAGAACAATTTGATCTTGACTCCCCGCTTCGGCCCCCGCATCCGGTTCACGGCGATCATGACCGACGCCGACCTCGCTCCCGACGAGAAGATAGAAGACGACCTCTGCTCCGATTGCATGCTCTGCCTGGAGGCATGTCCCCAGCAGGCGCTCAGCGAGGAGGGGAAAACGGACCTTGGAAAATGTATCCGCAGCCTGTTCAAAGACGGCGGCAGCTACGGCTGGACAAAATTTTTCCTTAAGATGACCACCCTGCCTCAGGAAGAAGGGGTCGAGCTGATTAAGAGCCCCGTTTTCTGGGAGCTATGGCAGTCGGCCATGACCGGGGAATTCTACTCCTGCTTCGAGTGCGTGAGGGTGTGCCCCGCGGGGAGCAAGAACGGGTCTTGAGGGGACCTTTTTAGTAAACCCTGCCTTCCGCGGGACTACGGAATTAAATTATCGTTGGAGCGGCATCTTGCCGCGATTCGAAAGGTAAACACGCCAGTCGGCCACTGTCATTCTGAATCCCGCCTTCCGCGGGACTCCGTTCAGAATAACATGATAGGGTTCCCCCACACCTATTATACCCCTTGGAAAAGTTCGCTGAACCTCTTGTCGTAGACCGAGAAGTTGTTGCCCGTCACGCCGTCCGACTCCTCTGAGGCCAGATAGACGGCCAGTCTGGCGGCATGATCAGGGGGCACGGTACCCGTCTCCACACGCTTCAGCCACCGGTCGAAGTACTCCTTCACCGGGTCGTCTTCCTGGAGGGTGTTGAGGTTCTCGAGGAGGGAACCCAGCATGCCCTCATGCACGCCGCCGGGATGAAACCCGTTCACATCTATGTTGAGATGCTTGGTTTCCGCGGCCAGCGATTCGGTGATAGCCCGAACGGCCAACTTCGTGGAGTAGTAAGAGGATAGCATGGGCATGCTCGACTTGGCCGATAACAGGTTGATAATTTTCCCCTTTCCCTTTTTCTTAAGGTAAGGGATGGCGGCGCGGCAGCAGAGGAACAGGCCGATAAAATTTATATCGGTCGTCCGGCGCCATTCTTCCGGGCTGATCTCCTCTATCCGCCTGAAGGGGCCGCTTACGGCGGCGTTGTTCACCAGAATATCTATGGCGCCGTAACTGCGGCAGGTTTCCTCCATCAGCCGGTCTACATCGGCTTCTTGCGAGACATCCGCTCTAATCGCTGTGGCCTGGCCTCCTGCGGTCGTTATCTCAAGGGCCACCTCTTCTATCTCCTGCTCCGTTCTGGCCGCCACCGCGACCTTGGCCCCTTCATCCGCAAAAGCCATTGCTATAAACTTCCCCACCCCCCTGCCCGCACCTGTCACTATGGCAACTTTATCTTTTAGTTTCATTGCTCACCCCTGGTTCATGTTCGCCTTTTATGAAAATGCGACCTATATTTTATCTCATATTTTTGGTAGTATAACAATAAATACTGGTTTTAAACTATCCCTGTTTCAAGGCGGGGAGTTCATACAGTTGTTTAATGCCAAACAGTATGGGGCAGGAGACGGCTTGCGGGCGATTCGTCGTATCGAGAGAAGGTCAGCGGGGAGCCTGCGGCAAACATACATAGGCAAGCTTATTACTTGACAATATAAGTTATATTTTGCTAATATGTAGTGACCAAATTGGGGTTATAAAATTTAGAAATGGAAGAGATATTTGATAGACAAGATGTGCCGGAAGATGCGAAGGAAGCTTTAAGAAAGAGCTTCGCAGAACAGGAACGGAAGCTCAGGGAGATTGAACAGCACCTCGATAAGCTACGAAAAGCCCTGGGAGGGATGATAAACGTAATAGCACTGACTGTTGAAAGCAAGGACCCCAACTCGGCGGGGCATCAACGCCGTTCAGCCGACCTGGCCCGCACCATAGCAACAGCGATGGGGCTTTCAGAGGGACAGATTGACGGCATTCGTATGGCCGGAGTTGTTCATGACCTCGGAAAGCTGATAATACCTTCGGAAATTTTGATCAAGCCCGACCCGTTATCCGAAGTCGAGAAAGACCTCATCAGGACTCACCCCAAGGTAGGATTCCACATGTTAAAGGAAGTAGAATTTCCCTGGCCGGTTGCGGACATTGTGCTTCAACACCATGAGCGGATTAATGGTGCCGGTTACCCCTCAGGGTTAACGGGTGAGAGCATTTCCATCGAAGCAAGGATTCTGGGCGTAGCAGACGTTGTGGAAGCCATTACCTCTCAGAGAGCTTACCGACCCTCCCGGGACATGGATTACGCGTTGCAGGAGCTCTCCAGGAACAGTGGTATCTTGTATGATCCCCGGGTGGTGGACACCTGTTTAATGTGTATTTCTACGAGAGGGTATAAGTTCAGATAGAGTGTTATAGAGTGGTTCACTATCCTATTCGATGGATGGGGGGCCGAAACGCTGGGGATCGACCGTTGTGATTACACCGCGCAGGGGAAGAGTAGCTATATCCCTGGGCTGCACTATAGGAATATTACCGGTTCTCCATCCATTGGCTATGATAATTTTCCGTGACCTGAAAAGCCAAACGCCGTCATCGTCGGCCAGAACAGGAAAGTGATCCTTCGGAGAAGTCTCCAGCAGCAGCAATCCCCTCGGCCTCACAGGAATGTATCCATCCACGACAGGCGCAACTACTCGTGCTATAAAATTATAGCCCGCTGCGACGGGGTGGCCGTCTGTGGTGGGTGGATATAACGGCACCGTAAGCGCTTCTTGCCGCATCGGTGTCAATAGGTCAACATATACAGCATTAGGAAGCATTTTGAGCTCCGAAGCAAGGTCTTTATAATTTTTTCCCTCGGAGCCGATCAATGCCAGATAATCTGAAGACGCATCGATCCCTTCGCGCCTGACTTTTTCAGCGAAAACCAGCTCCTTGGTGGGAATGATGATGAACACCACCCGTACGTTCGATTTTCCGGCCGAATCGCTCATCTGCCGCGCTGTTTCCTTCATGATGGCATAACCCGCTTTGACGGCGGGATGATCCATGTTTGAGCCCAATCGATGTTTAGGCGTAAAGGTGGTCTTAACACCGTCCTTGAAAACTACCGGCCACCATTCGGATTCGGGTGGAGGATATTTACCGGGTGGCATATCAGAGGCGTTGAGCTTCAGGTTGGGCCTTAAATGAGCCCATCGCTTTACGCTGTAGGCCAGATGGAAGGATTCCAGTGAATCGTTGCCGCTATAAAAGGCGACCACAACCACACGGGGCTTGAACAGCAGAGCCTTTTCAAAAATATCCATATATTGGACTGCGCCCCATCCACCTGTGGCCATGCTGTAAAGTACCGGTTTTTTCTCCCCCAGATGCCATGCAAGCCGGCTCGGCCAGTTCTCTTCCAAAAAAACGTTGTTGCCGTATGTCTGGCTGTCGCCGATAACCACGATATCCGCGACGTTGGGCACGAAACGGTTCCGAAAACCCAGAATATCATGAGGCCCCCAGGTTAAACTTTTTTGATATAAGGGTCTTGCCCGCACACGCGTGTAGGGGTCGTTAAGTAACTTCGCTTGAGAACGGTAATCCTCCTGTCGGAAGATGCCTTCATAAAATGGCGGTATTTTTTTGTTGACCTTGACCAACTGCAAATCGGCCGGTATCCCTATAAGCTGTGGCGCCATCCATCGGATAAGCCCGAGGGCTACGAGTAATGTAACGATGATGGTTGCCGCCGCTATGATCCATTCTTTTTTCATATCCACCAGCCTTTATCAGGAGTGGTTAACGGCCCGTGCTTATAAAGGCGTTCAGAGCGCGGAGAAACGCGGGGAGCGATAGTCCGTCGATTACGGTGTTTTTTCTTTTCCCGGTCTCGAGCACATAGTCCGCTTTAGAACAATGCATAAATGAACGGCGCTATGCCCGTCCCCTGGGCGAAAATCATCAGTATGCCTAAAAGCGCTAACACGGCTACAACGGGGATAAGCCACCAGAGCTTACGTTCCCAGAAGAAATGAAAAAGTTCCATCAACGTCCCGAATCTATCCGCGGTGTTTTTAAAAATTCCCATAGCCTATTCCTGTGAGAATGGTCGAAGTTGGGTTTTCTTAATAAGAAATCGTTGCAGAACGAGTGCGTCCATACCGCTGGCTCTGAAAGTATTAAAAGCGTTCTCCGGCGTATTGACGATAGGCTCGCCTTTCAGGTTGAAAGAGGTGTTCAGCACCAGCGGCACACCGGTGGCATCACCGAAGGTGTCGATCAGTCTGTGATACCGCGGATTAACTTCCCGGTGTACCGTTTGCAGGCGGGAGGTGCCTCCTATATGAGTAGTGGCCGGGATGCGGCTCTGCATCTCTTCTTTTACTTTTGTAACCAGCAGCATGAACCTGGCAGGATAGTTGTCGGCCGCGTTATCCAACAAAAAGAAATCTTCCGCTCGCTCCGCCAGCACTGAAGGCGCGAAGGGGCGGTAGGGCTCGCGGAACTTTATCTTGGTGTTGACGATATCTTTCATGTCCGCCCGGCGCGCGTCGGCGAGGATGCTCCGGTTCCCAAGCGCGCGGGGGCCCCACTCGAAGCGGCCCTGAAACCAGCCGACGACCATGCCCTCCTGGAGCCAGTTTACCACGCGCTCCATAAGGATATCGTCGTTTTCCAGGTACTGGTAAGGGATTCCCTTCGAATCGAGAAATTCTTTAATCTCGTTATCCGGGTATTCCTGGCCCCAATAAGCGTGGTCGAGCACATCTTTTCGGGGATTACCCAGCAGTGAGTGATAGACGTAGAGCGCGGCGCCGAGGGCGCCCCCGCCATCGCCCGCCGCCGGCTGGATGTAGATTTCCTTGAACGGTGACTCCCTTAGAATACGACCGTTGGCGACGCTGTTCAGGGCGACGCCCCCCGCCATGCACAGGTTTTCCAGACCGGTTTCCCGATGCAGGCTGCAGGCCATTTTTAGTAGTATATCTTCGGTAACGGCCTGGATACTGGCGGCGATGTCGGCGTAGCGTTCGTTATCGCTGCACTGTTTGTCGAAGTCGGGCGGCTTTTCCCCGAAATATGAGGGGAACTCGGTGTTGGAGGTAAAGAAGTGTGATTCAGGCGCTCTCGGTTCACCGAACAGTTCTGTGAATTTGCCGTTGAAAGTCCGTTCTGTTGAGGAATGGTAGCAAAAATAATCCATATTTAAGGCAAAGCCACCATCGTTTTCCACACGAATGAGTTTCTCCACTTCCTCTACGTACTTTGGGCGACCATAGGGGGCCATACCCATTACCTTGTATTCTCCCTCGTTGACCTTGAACCCCAGGAAGGCGGTAAAAGCACTGTAGAGCAACCCCAGGGAATGGGGAAACCTGATTTCATTTTGCAGTTGTAAATCGTTACCCTTTCCGAAACCTCTGGCGGTGGTGGTCCATTCGCCCACTCCGTCCACGGTGAGTATGGCGGCTTCCTGGAAAGGGGAGCTGAAGAAGCTGCTCGCGGCGTGTGAGAGATGGTGGCCGCTGAATAGAATTTTATTGTCCTCTATTTTCAGATGGTCTTTTATGCGGTTTTTAACCCACAACTTGTCTAAAAGCCAGTTAACCATGGCTTCCCTGAAGAGCTTCCACGATCGAGGAACAGTCTGGAAGGAGCTCATGAGGATGCGTTCGAACTTTACGAAGGGTTTTTCGTAGAAGACCACGTAGTCGATATCCTGAGGGGTTATCCCCGCCGTATCAAGACAAAAATTGATGGCATGAACCGGAAAACCGGAATCGTGTTTGACGCGTGAGAACCGTTCTTCCTCGGCGGCGGCCAGGAGCGAACCGTCTCTCAGCAGGGCGGCGGCGGAATCGTGGTAAAAGCAGGATATGCCTAATATGTACATTTAGAACTGTCTCCTGGAGCCTTCCAGATTTCCGGGAGGGTCTTCATAGCCTTTCCACAGGGGGGTTGTCTTCTTTTTAATTCCCAGTGGATCGGAGGTTTTTACCGCCAAACCGATAGGCACTATAATTACGAAATAGAATGCGGAAAGCAGCAATCGGGCCTGGAAATCGCCGATTTTATGAGCGATATTTTTCCAGCGGTGCCATATATCTGTTAATATTCCCATTTTGTTATCTTTTAGTCAGACGATCACTCTAAAACTTTTTTGTTTATGAGTTTGCGAAAATATAATAACCAGGAGTATCCTCTTAGAAAATAAGGTTATTATATATTAGGTATCGGTAGCAATTAGAATTCAGTAAAGGTCTCCTGCGGCCGGTTTTAAAGCCTGAGACCCATTTCATGCCTCTATGACATGGATTGGCCGGCATTCGCACCTGAGAATCTCCCGGCTCCAACGGTGATTATAAAATAGAGGAGGTAAAGCTATGCTGCTTGAACATCAAGGGAAAAGCCCGCGAATTCATGAGTCGGCCTATATCGCCCCCACGGCGACAATCTGCGGAGACGTAACCATCGGAGAGAACAGCCGCGTTCTTTTCGGGGCGGTCATCACCGCCGAGGGCGGGCCGGTGGTCATCGGTGCTCAATGCATCGTTATGGAGAACGCGGTCATCAGGGGTACGCTCAGGCATCCCGTTAATATCGGGGACCACGTTCTGGTGGGGCCGCACGCTCACCTGAGTGGATGTACCGTGGAGGACAGTGTGTTCATAGCCACGGGCGCTTCCGTCTTCAACGGCGCTCAGATCAAAACCCGCGCCACGGTGCGTATCAACGGTGTGGTGCATATCAATACAACCCTCCCGGAAGACGCCGTGGTGCCCATCGGATGGATTGCAGTGGGCGATCCCGCCGAGATTCTGGCTCCAAATGACCACGAGAAAATTTGGGCCGTACAGGGACCTTTGAACTTTCCCAGAACGGTATTCGGCCTGGAGCAAGGACCTACCGAAGAATCCATCATGCCCGGGCTAACCAGCCGCTACACCCGGGCCCTGGGGAAACACAAGGAAGATAAGGTTCTGGATAAGGATTAGGGAGACAGCGTCTATTTTATTGCCCCTGCGGTGAGGCCCGCCACGTAATAGTCCATGAATAAACCGGAAATGGATATGAGTTCAGGTTATTCAGTCGGCTTTGCCGTGGCCCCCGCCGCCGGGGGTCAGGATTAGGATGTGGTCTCCGCTCCGGGCGCGGAGGTTCACCTTTGAATTGAGGGTCCTCTTCGATTTACCGCGCACCAGCCTGTTCACGCACCTCTTGCCCGGTTTTCCGCCTTTCAGGCCGTAGGGGCTGTGCACTCTCCTCTCCGAGAGGATGGTCACCTGTGCGTCGCAATGAGGGATTGGTGTAAGAATAAGGAGTTGTATTCTGATGGCTCAGGGGGCTGGTTCTTTATTGAGGGATAAAATGAAGGCATACTCCCTGAAATTGGAAAGAACTATTCTGAAGAGTTGTCAGAGTTAAGGAATATAAAGCTTTTCCTTTGCATTGAGAATACTGAGGCCCACTATTTTCCCTTCTCTTAGACGGATAATTACACCTCCATCTGTTACGTCCGAATCATCGGCTGCTTCAGGCTTCCCGAAGTTAATGTACAATACGTCACCCTCTGAATCATAGTTGAATTTAATTTCTTTTGTCAGGAGTTCTTTTGCCATAAGATGTTTCTCCTTCTAGTCAGTTTTTCAAATCTCGAAATGAAAAATGCAGTTATTACGAATCCATCATCTTCCAGTTCTCTATAAACGACACATAAATGTTTTGGCCCTTTGGGAGCGATTTCGCACCATCGTAAAGCCAGCCTTTCTCCCGACCAGCCTTCCATAATGAATTCCGGGTCTTCTATAGTTTTCTGAACTTCGTTAAGATACCTATTATCAGCAGCGAACTCTTGATGCTCGGCCAGAATCTTTTCGCGCCATATAGACTTCGTTATTCTTATTGGCTTGCCTTCTTTGGAATTTACCACTGCAATGACTTCTTGCATTAAATATAGTTTCCAATTATTGCAACCGCATGAAAAAATAGAGACATCTTAACTCAGCCTCGGTGTTTAACCTTGCCGTGGCCCCCGCCGCCGGGGGTCAGGATTAGGATGCGGTCGCCGCTCCGGGCGTGGAGGTTCACCTTCGAATTGAGGGTCCTCTTCGATTTACCGCGCACCAGTCGGTTCACGCCCCTCTTGCCCGGTTCTCCGCCTTTCAGGCCGTAGGGGCTGTGCACCCTCCTCTCCGAGAGGATGGTCACCTGTGCGTCGCAAAACAGCTCGTATTCCCTCCGGATGCCGCATCCGCCGCGGAATTTCCCCCTGCCGCCGGAGCCTTTTCTTATCGAGTAGTCGGTGACCCTGAAGGGGTAGGCGTGCTCGATGGCCTCGATGGGCGTGTTCAGGGTATTGGTCATGTGGGTGTGGATGGCGTCTATGCCGTCTTTATCCGGGCGGGCGCCCATGCCGCCGCCTATGGTCTCGTAATAGGTGAAGCTGGACTTTTTCAGGGGGTCGTAGCCACCGATGGTGACGTTGTTCATGGTCCCGCTGCTGGCTGCGGGTATCCGGCCGGGAAGCGCTCTGGCCAGCGCCCCGAAAAGGACGTCGGCGATGCGCTGGGAGGTCTCCACGTTGCCGCCGGCCACGGCGGAGGGGAAATCGGCGTCGACGATGCTCCTTTCAGGGGTGATAACCTCTATGGGCTCCATGCACCCTGAGTTTGAGGGTATGTCCGACCTGGCCAGACAGCGGAAGACGTAGAAAACCACCAAGAGGGTTATGGCATAGCAGGCGTTGATAGAACCCCCCACCTGATGGTCTGAGCCGCTGAAATCCACCACGGCCTCGCCGTCTTTTATTTTGATAGTCGCCTTTATCTTGACCGGCCGGTGCTCGATGCCGTCTTCGTCCATGTAGTCTTCGAAAGTATAGCTTCCATCAGGAATTTCCCGGATGGCGGCCCGCATCATCCGCTCGGCGTAAGATTGCAACTGCTCCATGTAGAAGGCCGTTTCTTCCCGCCCGTATTTGCCCAGTATCTCGAGCAGCCGCCGGGCGCCGACGGCATTCGCAGCAAACTGGGCCTCGAGGTCGCCCCGGCGCTCGTCCGGCGTCCTCACGTTGCACAGCAGCAGGTCCATGACGCTGCCGTTAAGCCGGCCTCCTTCGTATATCTTCACCGGCGGTATGCGTATCCCCTCCTGGAAGATGTCCGAGGAAAGGGGCATGGAGCCGGGCACCATTCCCCCCACGTCGGCGTGATGGGCGCGGTTGGCGGTGAAGAACATGGGTCCCCCGGCGCCGGTGGGGAAGACGGGGGATATGACGGTGATGTCCGGCAGGTGGGTGCCACCGTTGTAGGGGTCGTTGAGGAGGACGACGTCCCCCTCTTGCATCTCTACGTGTTCGATGGCGTACTGGACGGAAAGGGGCATGGACCCCAGGTGCACGGGGATGTGCAGCGCCTGGGCCACCATCCTGCCTGTTCCGTCGAAGACGGCGCAGGAATAATCCCGCCGCTCCTTGATGTTGGGGGAGAACGCGGTGCGCCCCAGGGTGACCCCCATCTCCTCGGCCACCGATGAGAAGAGGTTCTTGTAAATCTCCAGCCTTACCGGATCGTATTTGTCAGCGTTCTTTTTCGCCATTTTTCAGTGCTCTGCCGCTTAGGGGCGATCCCGCCTGCCGCGGGACGGTCGCCCCTGCTGCATGCGCAATACATAAAAGTTTTTGGGGGGAGTTTGAGGGACATTTTTTTCAAAAAGGGTTCCTCAAACAAAATCTTAATCTTTTACCTCCTCGGCGCGGACGTGGGTTAATTTGCCGTCCTTAATCTTCCAGATTTCGATGGGCGTTACCACGTCCCCATCCTTGTCGTAGTCCACGTCCCCGGCGGCGCCCACGTAATCTATATCAGCGCCCTTCTTGATTAGGTCGAAAGCCTTCTCGAACTCGCCCACGTAAATCTTCTCCCCGGGCGGGTTGGAGACGGAGCGGATGTTATTTCTTATGGAGGCACCGGTTGCCTTGCCTCCTTTCTGCATGGCCAGGCCTATGGTAGCCATGGCGTCGTAGGCGTTGGTGATGAAGGGTTTGGGGGGCAGCTCGCCGAACGCCTTCTTGTACTCTGCGGTGAAAATTTCGTTGGATTTGGTGCTTTTCGAGCCGGGTGCGGTGCCGTAGGTCCCGTTGAGGTATTTTGCGCCCACGTTATCGATCAGGCCCGGTTCCTTCATCCCGTCAGCCAGGAGGAACTTGCCCTTGTAGCCCCCTTCGATGGCCTGGCGGAGGATGGTGGTGCCGTTTTCGGGGTAGCTGAAGAGGGCTAAGCAATCCGGCTTCTCTTTGAGAGCCTTGTTGAGCTCGCTGCGGTAGGAGGGCTGGCCCTTTTCGTAGGGCACTTCGGCGGTCACTTTGCCTCCGTGCTTCTTGAAAGACTTGCTGAACTCGTGGGATAGACCCACGCCGTAGGCGTTATTGACGTAAATGGTGGACACCTTCTTGAAACCCAGGTCCTTGGCCAGTTTCCCGGCCACCACCCCCTGCAGGGCGTCCGAAGGGCAGGTCCTGAAAACGTAGCCGTCGTCCTCCAGGGCGGTGAGCTGGGGAGAAGTTGAAGCGGGGGAAATCTGCACCACCTTGTTAGGTATGGAGACGGAAGACGCGGCCAGCGACACCCCGCTGGAGAGCGCCCCGATGAACGCGGGCACCTTGTCAAGCTGCACCAGCTTCTGCGCTGCGTCCGTAGCTGCCTGGGGTGAAGTCTGGGAATCGCGCTGCACCAGCACCACCTCCCTGCCCAGCAGACCGCCGGCCTGGTTGATATGTTTGGCGGCCAGGATGGCCCCGTTGCGTATGGCCGGGCCGTATGCCGCCAGCGCGCCGGTGTAGGGCATGAGGGTGCCGATCTTGATGGGTCGAGACGCCGCCAATACTTGCGGCACGCCCAGAGCCAGCGCTCCCGCCGCCAGTCCCGTCGTTTTGATGAACTCCCTGCGGTTCACACCGTTTCGTTTTCCGTACTTCATGTCCTCACCCCTCCCCGTAAGTTGTAATAATTTAATGACATCACCACTACGAAGACGCTCCGACCCTTAATATTATTTAAAACGGGTCGCCCTTTACAACGAAAAAATTTCTCTGAGGGGTGTTTGAGAAGGAAGAAGGGTGGTACCAGGGGTACACAAAAGTTTTTGGAAGGATTCTTAAGGGAACCTTTTTTCTCAAAAAAGTTCCCTTAAAGCTTTGCATTAAAAAGTGAGCAGTTCCAGGAAGGCCTGGAGCCGGGTGGCGATCTGGCCCTCGGAGTATTCTTCCGGGTCGGCGGCGTTGCT
>JAUXIQ010000166.1 GCA_030620925.1 Nitrospinota bacterium | reverse complement strand
TGGTGCACTATTTCCTCTATTTGAAGGGTAACTCAATAGACCCGGCGCCTGAATGTACATCGCTGCAATTTATGGGTCTTCCAAGCCCGGGCATTCGGTCTTCAGTTAGTTTTAAATTGATTTACGCATTCGATCATTTGTTTCGGTCAATACTTGATAATTTCGGTGCTATTAATGATATTTAGGAAAAATTACTCTTTTTGTCAAGTATTTTCTGGTATTAATTAGGGTAATTCATACGATTTGGTATTTTTTGACCGGTAATTAAGCTATACGGGCGTGGAAATTGGAAGGACATACACAAAAGTTATGGGGGGAGCGTGAGGGGGCATTTTTGAGAAGGCCCCCTCATAGTTTCTTTAAGCTTTCCCCCTGGATATTGCGGCCTTTATCCTTTAGAGGGGAGCTCGGCGGTGGCGGTGCCCATGACTGTCTTCGTTCCCTCCTGGTTCTCGCATGATATGTCGCAGTTTATATAGTTCTTCCCGTTTTCCTGATACTTTTCGGTTATTTTCCCTTTGCAGGTGATGGTATTCCCCGGTATGGCCATAGCCGAGAAGCGCACGTCGATCTTTCGCAGACCCCAGTCGGGCAGCCAGTCGGTGAGCATCTGAGCCACCCAGCCCATGCTCAGCATGCCGTGAACGATGACACCGTCGTTTAGCCCTGCGTTTACTGCGAAATGGTGGTCGTAATGTATCTGGTAGAAATCTCCCGACGCCCCGGCATACATCACCAGTTGTTGCGTGGTGGGTTCTTTAGCCAGGGAGGGTATATCATCTCCCACGTTGACGTCTTCGAAATAAAGCTCTTTTCCCATCGTTCTTCCTCCTCACTGATTTCCTGTCTGCATGCTCCGCTATTCTCGCCTGATTCCGGTGCTGCGGGCTACGGCGACCTTCTCTCCGTCCTGATTGGTGAAGGTGGTCTCAATCACGGTGAACACCATCTTTCCCGTGCGGCCGTCACGCTCGGTGACGTCGGATACCTTGTTGGAGTATGTGATCTTGTCCCCCGCTTTGATAGGCTTGTAAAACTCGTAAGCCTGGCCGCCGTGCAGGCCCACCTTGCCGAACTGCAGCTTGATGTCCGGGACGGGAGATGCGCGAAACGTCGTAAGGAAGGTTGGAGGAGCGACCAGTGAGCCGAAGCCGGTTTTTTCGCAGTAGTCCTCCTCGTTGTAGATAGGGTTGTCGTCGCCGATGGCGGCGGCGAACTTTCTGATGGCGCCCTTTTCCACCTCATCGGCGGCGGGCTCCGAGTCCACACCTAAAACGCTCTTGTCATACTCGACCATACCTGCACCTCCTTCATCGAAACATGGCCCTTCAGATAATTTCCCCTGAATTGCCCGGGCCCTTTTTAGGTTTGACTGTATATCCATTCTATTTTATTTTAGGGACTTGATTATAGTTCGTGCACACCCGATGTCAATCAGATTGTGGCCTGTAGCCTGCGGAACCCGGAGTGGGCCACACTGCTAAACCGCATTCATGGAGGGGCCTATTATGTCCGCAAACACCGGGATACCCCCGATCTCAAGCATCGTCCCTGATAGAGATGAGCTGAAAAGGATCAATACCATCTGCAGGCGGTTCATACTGGCCAGCTTCATTTTTTTCCTCATCAGCACCATCATGGGGTACCTGATGCTTTCCAGGTTGATACCTTCCGCGCCCTCCTTCGTCCACGCCCACGTTGGCGTTTACGGATGGATAACCCTCCTCATTTTCGGAGTTGCTTACAAACTCCTCCCCTCGGCCTTCGCCAACAAGACCAGAGTCCACAGTCTCAGGATGGCCGAAGTCCATTTCTGGATGGCAATGGTGGGCCTGAGCGGGCTTTTTCTTTTCGAGTACCTCTCCCGGTTCAGAGTCTCATCCCTCTACTTTCATGCCGGCGTTATTTTCGGGGCCTTTCTGCTGGCTTCCGGGGTCATTTTCGTGGTTAATATGTGGAAGACATTCATGCAGGGGCAGGAAAATTCACCACAGGGGAAAGGCCCCGCTCAAACGTAAAGGGACACCAGAAGTGGAATCGCCGATGAACATCTGTTTTGTCTGCTATCGGGGGAACATGCATTGCGGCGGGCAAGGTATATATCTCTACGACCTTTCACGTGAGCTGGCCCGTCTGGGGCACAATATCGACGTCATAGTCGGCCCTCCCTATCCGGCCCCCATGGAATGGGCGAAAGTGCACCCTATAGAAAACCTCAACCTGTGGGGCAGGCGGCGCAGCTTCGCCTCTTCCCCCCGGCCGTTCAAGATATTCTCTCCGCTGAACTTCTACGAAGTGGCGGTAACCGCGCTGGGGGTTTTCCCTGAGATGTTGACCTTCAGCCTGCGTGCTTTCCTCAAGCTCAAAGAGCTGATGCGCGCCCGCCGGTTCCACATAATACATGATGTGCAGAGCCTGGGCTACGGTTTGTTGCTTATGAAATCTCTGGGCATTCCGGTGGTCTCCACTGTGCACCACCCCCTCTCTATCGACAAGCGCATAGACCTGGAGTCGGATCGGTCGTTCATGGAGAAGTTCTATACGCTCACCTTTTACCCACAATTCATGCAGGGCATTGTTGCCCGGCGGCTGGATGGTATCCTCACCGCCTGCGGGGAAGGCGAGGCGGCCATAATGCGGGAGTGGAAGGTCCCTCCGGAAAAAATCAAAACAGTCGGAAACGGGATCGACCTGGACCTCTTCAGGCCCCTGCCCGGAGTCCCCAGAGGTGAAGTTGACATTCTCTTCGTGGGTAACGCTGAGGACAGGAAGAAAGGCATCCGTTACCTCCTGGAGGCCTTGAGCCTCATGGACGGACACCTCAAGCTTACCGTGGTGGACGACGGTCTCCCGCATAAGACCCTCGCTCCGCGGATGGTCAAGCGGCTGGGACTTGAAGAAAGGGTGGTGTTCACCGGAAAGGTGAGCGATGAAGAGCTTGTGCGGCTCTACTGTTCGGCCGGGGTGGTAGCCGTTCCTTCTCTGTTCGAAGGCTTCGGCCTGCCCGCTGCGGAGGCCATGGCCTGCGGCGCGCCGGTGGTAGCCACCACCGCCGGCACGCTACCGGAGGTAATTGAGGACGGTGTGAGCGGCCTGCTGGTGCCGCCGGCATCACCCAGGGCAATAGCTCAGGCAATAAAGAGGGTGATGACCGACCGCGAACTTGTCCGCGTCCTTTCGGAGGAAGGGATCAAGCGGGCCGCAGAAGCCTTCAGCTGGAAACTGGCAGCCAGGAATACCCTGCAGGCCTACAGGGAGATACCGGGAGAGACCGCTTCGTAGAAAAGGCCCTGGTCTTTGCCCCTCCAGGGGGGATGGTTATTACCCGGGGAGCGCGGACGAAGGTATGACGCATTTACGGTATGGTGTTAATGATGCGTATAGGGAAGCAGGTTTAGAACTAACTTTAATGGATTTTATGAGTCGGATGGCTTGATGGCAGAGCAAATACTGTCTTCAAGGTACTTTAAATCGAAGGGTTTTTTAATGCATTTATTGGCCCCCAGGCTTAACGCTTCCTGGAACAACTTCTCTTCGGGGAGGGCGGTCATGATAATTACCGGTAAATTGCTGCCGCTTTTTCTGATCCGGCGCAGGACTTCGATTCCGTCTATGCCCGTCATCCGCACGTCGAGGACCATTAAAGACGGCTCTTCATCTTGCAGCTTCTGCAGCGCCTCTTCGCCGCTATGGGCTGTCTGAACCGAGTAGCCCTGTTTGGTCAAGAATACCTTGATCAGCTCGCAGACCGTAGATTCATCGTCTACCACCATGAGAGTTGGCAATTTAGACACCCCCCTTCGGTTAGAAACCAATCAATCGATCTTCTATTCCTGGTAGTAATCCAAACGCT
Source organism: Nitrospinota bacterium (assembly GCA_030620925.1). Taxonomy (GTDB): domain Bacteria; phylum JAUXIQ01; class JAUXIQ01; order JAUXIQ01; family JAUXIQ01; genus JAUXIQ01. The sequence continues at coordinate 1,489 of JAUXIQ010000166.1, read as the reverse complement.
TGAGTGAGTTTATGCGGCGGTTGATCCTGTCCGACAAGTCTTCCCTGCGGGTAATTTTAGTATTTCTTCTCCTACTCTCCCCAGGTGTCCATCCACGAGTTTGTTTATATTTTTCTCGTTTCCTTTACAGCGGTTTTGCGTCTTGGAATCACAATTTCTCTTCTTTTAAAGGAAAACGGTGTTGGCCGGCAATACGGTTAATAGCATCCTGAACGCTTTGCTGAAGGTCCCTTAAATCAACGGGTTTTATGATATAGTCGTCTGCTCCCAGGTCCGAAGCTTTTTGTTTAACATTTTTATCAGCGACTGCGGTCAACATTATAACCGTCGTGGAGTTGCCTTTTTGTTTGATGCGTCGAAGTGTTTCGAGACCGTCCAACCCGGGCATCTTTATGTCAAGGAGCACAAGGGAAGGTTCATCATCTTTAACCTTTTGCAAGGCCTCATCGCCGCTGGAGGCTTTCAAAACCTCATATCCGCATCTGGATAGAAAGATGTGAATCATCTCGCAGAGCGCTGTTTCATCGTCCACGACTAATATCTTGGTCACTCTGGACCTTTCCCCGGTTAGGATAGGCTTTGGCTGAAAGTACAACTTCAGCGCCGGCATTATTTCCTGTGAACAGGCAGTCCTCAGGCGGGAATATTACTCCTAAGAAAATTGTCTCATTTTGTGCAGCACTTTGTCAAGATGCCTTTTACGTGACCGTGTCGAGTCGTTTCCAGGAATGCTATCGGCTTTCCATTGGACGGGGGAAAATTTTAAAATCGGCTATGAGGGTTTGCCGGATACTTGATAATTTGCTGATACTGCCGCCAGAAAAGTTTCCCTTTATGGTGCGGGTAACTCGAGGGTGAATGTGCTGCCTTCGCCATTGGTGCTCTCTGCGTATATCTTTCCTCCCATCCTTTCCACTATGCCGTAGCAGATGGAAAGCCCGAGGCCCGTACCTTTGTCCTCAGGCTTGGTGGTGAAGAAGGGGTCGAATATGTTGGGCAGGACGTCTGAGGGTATGCCGGTACCGGTATCGGAGAATTCAAGCTCGATGGTGTCTCTTTCTCCTTTTTTCGAAAGACGCGATTTTATGGTCAGCTTTCCACCCTCGGGCATGGCATCCTGAGCGTTCATCATGATATTTAAAATCACTTGTATCAGCTGGCCCTTGTCGGCTATGATCGTGGGCAGCCCCGGGATGAAGTTTTTAATTATCTCGATATTGTTCAGCTTCAGATCGTGTTCGATAAGGTTCAGGGATTCTTCTATTACATCATTAAGATTTACTATCGCTTCTCCCTTTAATTTGTACTCCCTGGAAAAAGTCCGCAGACCGTCGGCTATCTTTTTTATCCTCTCCACCTGGGTTAGAATATTGGTTATTGCTTTTTGCCGGTCCGGCTCAAGACCCCAGTCCATTTCCATTATCTGAGCCTGCATGCTGATTATGTTCAGCGGATTGAGTATCTCGTGCGCGGTTCCCGCGGATAGTTT
>JAUXIQ010000228.1 GCA_030620925.1 Nitrospinota bacterium | reverse complement strand
CGGTTTTGAGAGGTGAGAACAGATACTACGGTGAGAGGGGAATAGTTAAAACCGTTTCAAGGACCGGCGAAGGCTGGACTTTCGGGATAGAAGACGGGGAAATAGATAATTTTCTTTCTAACAGGGGATTGAAGGTTGTCTCTCACCATACTGCATCCGATCTGGAGAAAAGGTATCTAACCGCCGATGACGGAACTTTTTTTGGACGCATAAACGGCACGCAATCTATTGTCGTCGCTACTGTCGCCGGAGACAGCTCCTGATACAAAACCGGTAAAAAGCGTTTTGACTTATGATTAAAGGCGGCGTACAGCACTCAAAAGTCTTTGTGAAAGGGTCGGGTGGCCCCTCCAGGGCGGGGCTTCGAGAAAGGGTTCTCCCTGTTCTTATTTTTCTGCGCTGGTGTCGCCGAACTTTTCGTCCCGCTTCTTTATCTGCTCCTGCACGCCTTCTGACCAGGCATCGGGACCGTAGGTGCCCAGGGTCTGGCGGTGGGGGATGGTCACCATATAGTTGTTGAAGGCGGCTTCGAGGGCCTGGCGCTGACCCTGGATGTCCAGCGTCTGGTTGACGGAGAACTTGGCCATCTTGAGCGCGAAGGGGTCCTGCAAAGAGATGCGCTGCGCCAGCTTCATGGTCTCCTCCTCCAGCTCCTCGCGTTTCACCACACTGTTCACCAGCCCCAGTTGAAAAGCTTCCTGCGCGTTCAGGTAGTCCCCCGTGAACAGGTGTTCCTTGGTCTTCCGAGGGCCCAGCTCCCAGGGCATGGAGAAATACTGCACGTGCGAGCCGCCCCAGCGCACCGAGCGGTCGGCGAAGAGGGCGTCCTCCGAGGCGATGATCAGGTCGCAGCAGGAGGCCAGCATGAGGCCGCCCATGATGCAGTAGCCCTGCACCCGGGCGATGGTGGGTTTGGGGACGTCCCGCCAGCGGAGACAGGTCTCCAGGTAGAGGTGTGAGAGGCGTTTCATATTCTCCGGCATGCCGGGCCCCACGGGATGTTTCTTCTGGTCTTCGATTTCCTCGGCGCTGCCGATGTCGTGCCCGGCGGAGAAATGTTTGCCCGCACCGGCCACTATTATCACCCTCACGTCCTCGTCTTCGACGGCCATGCTGAAGGCTTCGTCCAGCTCCAGTATCATCAGCCGGCTCTGGGCGTTCAGCGCATGGGGCCGGTTGGCGGTAATCTTCAGCACCGCGTCCGTCTTCTCATAGAGCAAAGTTTTCCATTCCATGCGCCACCTCCCTTATTATTAGGGTGAGGAAAATTTCACGTCTTGCGGCTGTGATAGAAACGCAGTGCGGAGAGGATGGCGGCCGCGTCGTCGGCGCGGTTGTAAACTACTATCCCCTCCTCGACGATCTCTTTGTATATCTGGCTCTCCTGGCCCATGACGTAGCTCACCGGAAGCACCGTCACGCCATGTTCCCGGCCCATCTTTACGGATTCTCTTATCAATCCCTGGTTGAAACGGATCATCCGCTCGTGGCCCGGGGGGCTCTTCTCGGTCAGGAAACCGGCCATGCACAGGCCGTGGAGCAGCACGGCGTCGAACTCCCCGCCGGCGATAAGCTCGTGCATGAGGTCGAGACTATGCTGGGCGATACCGGCGCCGGCGGCGCCGAAATCTATGGGGTTGCGGGTGGAGGCGCGTATGGGGAAGTCGAGTCGGCGGAGCGCTTCCTGCAGTTTCTTCGACGGCTCGGGAACTTTCAGCCCCTGCCTGACGAGGGCGTCGGTTATCATGACCCCCCACGAGCCGCCCATGGCGACAACGCACACCCGGTTCCCCTTCATGGGCGGTTGCTGCATTAAGGCGTAGCCCATGTCCAGAATAATATCGAAATTAGGGACTTCGATCATCCCTATCTGTTTGAACAGGCTGGAGTAGACCTGCCCCGAACCTGCAAGCGCACCGGTGTGCGAGGCGGCGGCCCGGGAGCCTGCACTGGTGACACCGGCCTTGAAAGCGACGACCGGCTTGCGGCTGGCGACCTTTTTGCCCACCTCGAAGAAGCGGCGGCCGTCGCGGATGCCTTCTATATGGAGGAGGATAACGTCCGTGCTATCATCGTCGCCGATGTATTCGAGGAAATCGGTGAGTTTAAGGTCCGCCTCGTTGCCGGTGTGAATGAGCTTGCCGATACCCTTATGGTCGGTATGACCCCTGCGCATGATTTCGTGAATGGCGAACCCCCCCTGGCAGATGAAGGTTATGCTGCTGGGGCGCACCGGCAGGTGCATGGCTGGGCAGGCGTAGAAACCGGTGGTCTGGTCGTATATGCCGCTCACGTTGGGCCCGATGATGCGCATCCCCTTCTCGACAGCGAAACGGGCCATCTCCTCTTCCATCTCCCGGCCGTTTTCAACCGCCTCGGCGAAACCGGCGGTAATCATCAGGATGCCTTTAATCTTCTTCGCCGCGCACTCTTCGAGCACTCCCCATATATGCTCCGCGGGCACGGCCACGATCGCCAGCTCCACCTCACCGGGCGTTTCCAGCAGGCCGGTATAGGCGGGAATACCCATCACCTCCCCTCCACGAGGGTTTACGGGGTAAAGCTTCCCCTCGTATCTCCCCCTGGCCAGGCCGCTCATGATCATGTTGCCCCATGAGCCCATGGTGTCGGAGGCGCCGATTACGGCCACGCTGGCGGGGTTCAGAAAAAAGTCCAGATTGGTGTTATCAACCATTTCTCCCTCTCTTCAGTATTAAACAACTCCGGAACAGCCCAGTCGATAAAACGCTCGATCGATTACTCTGAAGCGCAGTATAGAGACCATAGTAACAGTTGGGGAAGGCCGCTGTCAACAATGCGCCATGCGGCGCGGAAGCGCTCCTGCAGGGGATTGCAGGAGACTACTTCAGAAGCTCGCGGCCGATGATCAGCCGTTGAATCTGGTTTGTGCCGTCGTATATCTGGAGTAGTTTGGCGTCGCGCATCATGCGCTCGACGGGGTGATCCTTTGTATATCCGTAGCCGCCCAGCACCTGCACGGCGTCTGTGGCGGCCTGCATGCACACGTCGGTGGCGAAACACTTGGCCATGGCCGCCCCTTTGATGACATCCGGGTCTCCGACGTCCATCTTGCGGGCGGCGTCGAAAGTGAGGCAGCGGGCGGCCTCTATGCTGGTGGCCATGTCGGCGAACATGAACTGCAGCCCCTGGAACTCGGCTATGGGTCTGCCGAACTGCTCCCTCTGGCGGGCGTAGTCGATGGCGTAGTCCATGGCCCCCGACGCAAGCCCCACGCCCTGGGAGGCGGCTGTCAGGCGGGCCAGGTTGAGCGTGGCCAGGGCCAGGTGCAATCCCCGCCCTTCTTCGCCGATGAGGTTCTCCCGGGGCAGCGCCAGGTCTTCCAGTATCAACTCGGTCACGTTGGTGGCCCTGGTGCCCATTTTATTTTCCTCCCGGCCCACGGTAAGTCCCGGCGCGCCCTTCTCGGTGAAGAAGCATGAGATGCCCTTGCCCCGCTTTTCCGGCGAGGTGGAGGCGAAGATGAAGTAGAGGCTCGCCACTCCACCGTTCGAGGCGAAGAGTTTTCTGCCGTTGAGGATGTAGCTGTCCCCTTTGAGCAGGGCCCGGGTCTGGATACCCGCGGCGTCCGAGCCGGCGCCGGGCTCGGTGATGGATATGCAGGTCAGGTCGCCCTCCAGAATTTTCCCGAAGCAGAACTGCTTCTGCTCGTGGCTGCCGGCAACACGAAGAGGCTCCACGTGGGTGGCCGCCATGGCCAAAAGGGTCGCCGCCGAGAGATCGGCCCGGGAGACCTCCTCGATCACCATGCACACGGTCACCATGCTCTCGTCGTGCCCGCCATACTCAGCGGGTATGCGAAGATGCATCAGCCCGGCGTCGAAGAACAGCTTGACCGTTTCCCAGGGGAATTCCCCCGTCTCGTCCGTCTCGGCGGCCCTGGGGGCCACTCGTTCCGCCACTATGCGCCGCACGGTATTCCTGAGCAGGACCTGCTCCTCACTGAACTCCACGATCCCCTCCTCTCGACTTAGACCTGAACTTTATCATTAATTCCCCGGCCCTTTATACCATAAGTAGCGCATCGGCATCCCGAAAAAATCGACCCCTTACTCATGACATGGAGGAAAGGTTTGCGGCGAAAAATAAAACAAAGCCTTGACATTCACCATAATCAATTATAATTTCAATAGGTTATGTTTTCTTTATGATTCTTGGAGGCCGCTGTTGACCAAGCTCTGGAACAAAGGTTACGAACTGGATAAGGAAATAGAGAAGTTCAGCGTAGGTAACGATTACCTGCTGGACAACAACCTCCTGCGCGCCGACATATACGGCAGCTTGGCCCACGCCAAGATGCTGGAGAAGAT
>JAUXIQ010000247.1 GCA_030620925.1 Nitrospinota bacterium | reverse complement strand
GTGAACATGAACATGGGGTCGTAACTTTGTATGCTCAGGGCCCTGGTCTTGAGTATCCTCTTCAGGGCTATCCATACCCCCGACTCGGTGAGCACGTCTACGGCATTGAGGACCAGGTAGCCCCCGTCGGCTTTTAGCAGGGAGCCGGCTTTTATTTTTGTGAAATCGGTGGACCAGTGGCTGCTCCTGTCCATTACCTTTTCGACGGTGCCGAAGAGGTTGTGGTAGGTGGGTGTGTTTTCCATTATCACCGGCGCGCCTTGCAATTGCGAGTTGTCCACCAGCACGTTTACCTGGTACTCGGTGAAGCTATCAGCCTCCCTGGGCGGGGGTTGGGCAGGCTGGTCGGGAACGGCGGGTTTGGCTTCTCCACCCAGGAACATATTTATATTGTCGACCAGGTTCTCCCTCACTTCTTCGAGATATTGAGTTATCTGGTCACTATCATGTTTTTCCTCTATTTCCGTGAGGGCGTCGTCCAGGAGGGGGTGGATGACGCGCCTGCTGAGCTGGTTCAAGTCTTCCCTGATCTTCTTTTCGATCTTGCGCGTCTCTTTGAACACCTCATCCAGCTCCCCGCTCAGCGCAACGTAATTTGTTCTGGCCGCCTGAATTTCTTCGGATGTAATAAGCCCCTGCTGGACCATGGCTTCAAGCTGGTCCATGGGGGCCGGGTTTCCCTTTACCAGGGGCATAATATCCGGCTTGGTATAGGGGCCCATCTGAAGCTGGACCATGGTGAAATTCATGCCGTTGGCTTTTTTTTCAAATTCCTTTATGAGGGTTTGTTCCCGTTCTCTGTACCTTTCGATTATATTCTTGGTTTGTGTCTGGTAGCTCTCGCTCTCCAGGATGAGAGGGATGTTGCGCTGGAGCGATTTTATGAATTCCGACATATCTTTTTTGAACTCTCTGCCGCGCCCTGCGGGCAGGGTGATTTTTCTGGGAATGTCCCGATCCCTGAAGTTATTGACATAACATTTGTCCTGAGGTGTCTCCTTGGTCACACTTATCTCTTCAAGAAGGCCCTTGATGGTGGTATTGCGCCCGGTGCCCACGTATCCGGTTATAAAAATGTTGTATCCCAGGCTGTCTATATCCAACCCCAGGCGAATGGCTTTGATGGCTCTGTCCTGGCCTATGATCCCCTCGCAGGGCTGGAGGTCGTCCGTGGTCTCGAAGCCCAATACCTCCGGGTCACATCTATAGCGAAGCATTTCCGGGTCTACTTTGGGGGATTTTCCCTCTGACGGCATGGCATCTCTCCGAAATTAATAGAACAGCTCTTTTTGATACTGCCCTCTCATACGCCGAAGAAGGCAGATAAGTATCTCTTACTTTTAATTTGCTTGACCGGTTTGTATGGTCCCCAGTCTGGGAACAGGCATAAGCCTATTTTTACGGTATACTAATTCTATTATATATTAAACTTAATTTTAACACACTCGCGTGGTCAGGTAAATGCGTTATTCACTGGTCCGGAAGGGATGCCTCGATCTCTTCAGGACGGTGGCATGTGCGAAATTTTGTCGTACGGTGGAATAAGACCCGGTGAAGGGAAATGGGGATTGATTATATTTGCAGAATATGAGAATAATAATCTGGACGGCAATTCATTTTGACTTTTTCAAGGGCTGATATATTTTTAAGTCCGCAAATCTATCATAAACTGTCCGGATAATCACTCCCGGTTTTTGACCCGGGGTGATGGTTCTCCTGGCGGTTTGATGATGCTGGCCAACTGTAAGGGAGAAAGAAATGGCTGAGATAGAAATAGACGTCGAGCGATGCAAAGGCTGCACCTACTGCGTAATCCAGTGCCCCCAGGATTGCATCGTCATGAGCGATAAATTCAACAGCAAGGGCTACATCTACCCTGATTTTAAAAATTCTGAAGAATGCACCGGCTGCACCGCCTGCGCAAGGCTCTGCCCGGATTTCGCCATTACTGTTTACGGATAACCCCCTTTTTAACTAGGCGGTTAGTATATCCTGCAACGTGCCAACGATAGGCGGAGGACGATGGCAGAGAAAGTCTTGATAACCGGAAACATTGCCGCTGCCCAGGGCGCCATATATGCCGGCTGCAGGCATTATTTCGGATACCCCATAACCCCTCAGAGCGACGTGGTGGAATTTTTCGCCGCCGAGCTGCCCAAACTGGGTGGTTACTTTGTGCAGACGGAGAGTGAGTGCACCTCCATAAACATGCTCTACGGATGCGCGTGTACGGGCGTGCGCTGCATGACTTCTTCTTCCAGCACCGGCTTCAGCCTGATGATGGAGGGGCTTTCCACCATCGCCGCGGCGGAGGTATCCTGCGTGGTCATGAACGTGCAGCGGGGCGGCCCGGGAGCGGGTTCCACCCAGACCGCCCAGATGGACTATTTGCAGGCCGTCAAGGGGGGCGGGCACGGGGGTTACAAGATGGTGGTGCTGGCCCCGGCTACGGTGCAGGAATGCTTCGATTTCGTCCAGATTGCCTTTTACCTGGCGGACAAGTACCGCCACCCGGCCATGGTGCTCACCGATGCCATGATAGGGCAGATGATGGAGAGCGTGGAGCTGGTTACCCACGATTTCGGTCCTCTGCCGGAGAAGCCCTGGGCGGTGAAATGCGGCAGGGAAGGGGGGAAACGGGGCAACATGATACACAACGCTCCGGGCATCTGGTCCCTCTACAAGGATTATCAGGTGCGCATCACCGATAAATATAAGAAGATGGCCGAGCAGGAGGTGCGTGTTAAAACCTATGACATCGAGGATGCGGACCTCATAATCGTCAGTTTCGGCTCCAGCGCCAGAAGCGGCCTGGGGGCATACGAAATGGCAAGGCGGGACGGCCGGAAGGTGGGCTTTATACGCCCCATCTCCCTCTGGCCGTTTCCCACGCAAGTCATCAGGGAAGCTGCGAAGACCACCAAACATTTCCTGGTGGTGGAAGACAACCTGGGCCAGATGGTGGAGGATGTGGACCACGCGGTTCAGGGCCGGGCGGAGGTGCATTTCCTGGGCATGCTGGCCCGCCACCTCCCCGACTCCAGCGGCATGATCTTCCCGCACACCATTTACCAGGAGGTGAAAAAATATATATGAGCGAGCAGAAAGCAGGAAAAAAAGTTATATACCATAAACCGGAGTCCGCTTTTGAAACCTCTTCGCTCTTTTGCGCCGGCTGCCAGCATTCCATCATCGCCCGGGTAGTCTGCGAGGCCATAGATGAAATGGGCATACAGGGGGATGCGGTGGGTGTTTCGGGGGTGGGATGCCACGGCATGTGTCACGTTTACATGGACGTGGACTTCGTTTTCGCCCTCCACGGCCGCGCGCCGGGAACGGCGACGGGGATCAAGCGGGGTCTGTCCAACAAGGGCATCGTATTTACCTTCCAGGGAGACGGCGACTTGGCGGCCATCGGGCTGGGCGACATATTGAGCGCCGTAAACAGAGGCGAAAAGCTCACCACCATTTTTTTCAATAACGCAGGCTACGGCACCACAGGCGGTCAGATGGCCCCTACGACGCTTCAGGGGCAGGTCACCACCACCAGCCCTGAGGGGCGTGACGCCGCATCGCACGGCTATCCCGTGCACATGGCCGAGATGATGGCCTCCATGCGCGGCGTGGCCTATTCGGCCAGGGTGGCGCTCATCGGCCTCAAGAATTTCATGAGTGCCAAGAAAGCCGTCAAGACCGCCTTTCAGAAGCAGATAGACAACGTGGGCTACGGATTCGTGGAGTTCGTGTGCACCTGCCCGCCGGGGTGGGGCATGAATCCCCCCAAGTCCATCCAGTGGCTGGAGAAAGCCATGCTGGAGGAATACCCTCTAGGGGAATTAAAGAACGTGGACATCATAGAATAGGCGGCGGAATAATGCTTCAGGGAGCCTTCAGGGGTGCAGCCCCCTGATTTCCCTGCAAGGGAGGATGATTGTGACAGAAGACGTTAAGCCGACATTCGGCCTGTTGATAGCCGGTTTCGGGGGCCAGGGTGTGCTCACCATCGGCGAAGTGCTGGCCAGCGCGGCGCTTAAAACGTACAAAAACGTCACCTGGCTCCCGACCTACGATACCTTTCGCAGGGGAGGGCGGGTGGCCTGTTATGTCGTCCTGTCCGACAGGGAGATACTATCCCCCCTCATTTCCGTCCCGGAGGTAATGATAATCGCCGACCTCCCGGCTCT
>JAUXIQ010000016.1 GCA_030620925.1 Nitrospinota bacterium | reverse complement strand
GCTTGACGACATCTCTTACGAGGCGCCGGAAAGCGAAGAAGTTGAAATAACCATCGATGCCGCTTACGTCAGGGAAAAACTTGCGGATATCGCCAAGGACGAAGACTTGAGCCGCTATATTCTGTAGCTCCTTTAATTATGAACCTTGCATCGCGTATCATGAATCATGCGCCCTGAACAGCCCATGAAAATACCTATGGACAAAGCTAAAACTCTCATAGAAGCGCTGCCTTACATCCGCACCTTCTTCGGCAAGACCTTTGTGGTCAAGTACGGCGGAGCGGCCATGATAGACGAGGGTTTGGAGCGGGACTTCGCCCTGGACGTCATCCTCATGAAGTATGTAGGCATCGATCCCGTCATCATCCACGGCGGCGGCACCCAGGTGGGGGAAATGATGAAGAAGCTGGGGAAGGAGCCTGAGTTCGTGGACGGTATGCGGATCACCGACCAGGAGACCATGGATGTGGTGGAGATGGTCCTCATGGGCAAAATCAACAAAGAGATCGTGGCTATCATAAACCACCATGGCGGCCACGCGGTGGGGCTCTGCGGCAAGGACGGAGGGCTTATAAAAGCCTCTAAACTTATCCTCAAGCCAAAGCGGGGAGAGGAGGCGGTGGACTTGGGGCTGGTGGGTAAGGTGGACTATGTCAACCCCAAGGTCATCGACGTGCTGGAGGATAACGGTTTTATCCCCGTCATAGCTCCCATAGGCGTGGGTGATAACACCGAATCCTATAATATAAACGCCGACCTGGTGGCCGAAGCGATAGCCTCCGCCCTCAAGGCCGAAAAGCTCATTTTCATGACCGACGTCCCTGGTATCGAGGACAAAGACGGACGGCTTCTCTCCACCCTCACCAGGAGCCATGTGGACGAACTCACCCGGAGCGGTGTTATAGCCGGGGGGATGCTGCCCAAGGTGCAGGCCTGCCTCAACGCCCTGGAGAACGACGTGGTAAAAACTCACATCATAGACGGCAGGGTGAACAACGCCCTCATTCTGGAGATTTTTACCGATAAAGGCATCGGCACACAGATTCTCCCCTGAAAAATCCCTTTTAACTCAGCTCATGTCATTATTGTTCGAAAGAGCTTCCTCCCGCCCCTGCGCGCTTTGGCGAAAACAGCGTCTATCGTAGAGACAATTCATGAATTGTCTCTACCTACGCGACGACCTTTTGTTTGAGGCACGATCGGTGGGGTGTTTACCCATTATTAAGAAAGCGTGCTTTTACGGGTAGGCGAGATTCTTCGCTTCGCTCAGAATGACATAATATGAGACTGTAGGAACAATCCCCGCGTGCTCCTACGGTAGAGGTAGGAAGGCCTTTCAGGCGCGAAAACAGCAGCTATCGTAGGGGCGGGTTTGAAACCCGCCCCTACACCAAATCCCAGTCTCTCGAAAAGCGGGGTTCAAAAAGGTTCCCTCGAGTTTTTGATGCTTTTTACTCGGGGGCGCCGGTGCGCTGGAATTGTTCCACCATCACCATGAACTCATCTATCTTCTGCTCGGTGTGCGCTCGGGAAAAATCCCGGGTGTCCACCATGTCGCTCTCGAGAAAAAGGGTGGGTATCTTAACGGACTCGTGGATCAGGTTCTTGTTATAAATCTGTCCGATGGTGGACGCCCGGCAAGACTTGCTTCCGTGCATCACCAACCCGACTCCCTGGTAGTCCTTGATAAAATCGAGCAGCACCTGGACTAAGGGGTCCTTGCAGCCTTGCTGGGCCCTGCGCCAGCGAATGGTTGCCCGTTCGTAGTCGCGTCTTGCTAAATATTCCAGGGGGTCGCCGGTTTTAACCTCGACTTCGTAGGGCTCGAAGGGGTAGTATGCTATCTCGCACACGAATAGGCCCCCTTTATCGGCGAAATAGGAGAACATCCCCATAGTATGCCATGGGGGAAGCCCTCCGCCCCAGACCAGGCGACATTTCTCGTCGTCGATGCTTCCGATGCCCTGTTCGACGCGCTGGGTCAGTTCCTCTTTCATTTCTGCATAGAAATCGCGTGATTCCTCCCGGCAGCTATAGAAAAACCCGGGCACTATGCAGCTCATCATATCTTCAGTCGGCATGGGACAGGGGATGGCCTTGCGCAGCTCGTGGCACTCCCACCAGAGGCGGTGCACCTCTTCGCCGGTTCTTATTTTCTCCCAGAGATATTCATCGTCTAACTTCTCGCCGGTTTGCTTGGAGCAGAAAGCGGCGAAATCCTGGAGCTGAGAGATCGAGTAATTGATGTAGTGCTCACGCACCTGCGGGTCGTCCCTGTCCTGGTCGATGGGCGGGTGGACCACGTCGTAAAAATAGTATGGTGTATCCTGGTATCGGGCCAGCGCCTGGTACCACTTGTAGCGCGGGTCGCAGGCAAGACTGCTGGCCAGCAGCATGGTGGGTTTCGCCATCCCTCCCCGAACCGCTTCTTTGGGTGGTTGATTGCCCTGTTCTTTGTACAGGCGCGAGTAGCCAATACCCAGGCGCACGTAGCTGCAGATGAGGTTAGAGAACCCGTCCGATTCGGCGGCTTCCAGGAGCGCGTCCGCCTGCTGTTTGGCGGCGGCCACAGCGGCGTAGTTTTCGGTGAAGACGGTATTGATGCCGAAGGCTTCGACTATCTCCTGTTGGGTGCCCCACATGCACCAGGCCACCGGGTCTCCCGCCTTCCTGGATTCCTCAGCTTTCTTATACATCATCTTCGTCCAGTCGTTGGCCTTTTTGGCTATTTCGGTAGCCTTGGGTGCAGAAGTTATCGCTGCTTTACCGTTATCTGCCATGTTCTATCCTCCTTGTGAGATCATCAAGATGTAGGCGGGGTTATTTTAGCGCAGTTACTCCAGTAAAAGAAACTTTTTTTAAAATAAAAGACCGGGCTCTTACCGGCCCGGCCGTACTATCCGGTGCTAATACAATTTACGTCATTCTAAACGCAGTCAAACGAAGTGAATACCTCCAAACGTGCGGCTTTTACCTTTTCAGCTAGATTCTGAGCCCCGCCGGTAGCGGGGCTCAGAATGACAATCAGCTCGTTTCAGTAACAGGTCCTTTTAATCATCGGCTGTGCCTGTCTGCTGGTACTGACCCACCATCTCCATGAACTCGTCAATCTTCTGCTCGGTGTGGGCTTTAGAATAGTCGCGGGCATCAACCATGTCGCTCTCGATGAACAGGGTGGGTATCTTCACGTAGTGCTCGAGAAGGTTCTTGAAGTATATCTGACCAATAGTGAAGGCTCGACACGATTTGGTCCCGTGCATGACCATTCCTGCGGCCTTATAATCTTTAATGAAATCGAGGAGGAGCTGCACGCTGGGGTCCTTGCAGCCCTGCTGAGCCTTGCGCCAGCGGATAGCCTCCCACTCGTAGTTACGACGCGCCAGGTATTCGATGGGGTCTTCGGTTTTGATGTCCACTTCGTAGGGCTGGTCTCGATAGTACATGGTCTCGATTACGAAAACGGCGCCGTGGTCCTCGAAGTAGGTGAAGAGGCCCATGTTATGCCAGGGGGGTAGACCTCTTCCCCAAACCAGGCGGTAGCGTTCGTCCTCGATGACTCCGATGCCCTTTTCGATGCGGTCGGTCAGCTCGTCTTTCAAATTCTGATAAAAGTCCAGGGCCTCAGGGCGGCAGCGATAGTACATGCCGGCCACGATGCAGCTGAACATGTCCCCCGAGGGCATGGGGCAGGGAACGGCTTTACGCAGCTCGTGGCACTCCCACCAGAGGCGGTGCACCTGCTCGGCCATCTTTATCTTCTCCCAGAGGTAGGCTTCGTCCAGTTTTTTGCCGGTATGTTTGGCGCAGAAGGCGGTGAAATCTCTTAGCTGGGAGATGGAATAGTTGATGTAGTAATCGCGCACCATGGGGTCGTCGTGGTCCTGGTCCGGGGATGGATATGCGATGTCGTAAAAATAGTAGGGGGTGTCCTGGTATCTGGCCAGGGCCTGATACCATTTAAAGCGGGGGTCGCAGATCGCACTGCAGGCAAGCAGCATGGAGGGATCCGTCATCCCCCCCCGCGGTGTATTCTCCGGTACTTTGCCGCCTCCCTCTTTGAACAGGCGCGAGTAGCCGATGCCTGTACGTACATACCCGCAGATGAGGTTTGAGAAGCCGTCGGCTTCGGCTGCTTCCAGGAGGGGGTCCGCCTGCTGCTTGGCGGCGGTCAGGGCGGCGTAGTTTTCCGTGTAGACGGCGTCTATGTCGAACGCCTCTATTATCTCCGTCTGTAGGCCCACCATGCACCAGGCCACCGGGTTGCCCGCTTTCCTGGACTCAATGGCCTTCAAGTACATCATCTTAGCCCATTCGTTGGCTTTTTTGGCCGTTTCGGTGGATTTCACGGCCGTGGTTTTCACGACCTTGCCGTTAACCGCCATCTTGTATCCTCCTCACATGGAAACGTTAAGTAGTCCGCACCCTTAACCGGACGACAGAATTATCTGAAACGAAAGGCCGGCCTGTTAAACCTTAAATACAGCTTAAACCCAGTCTAAGCTAAATAGAACTACATATCAAGCGGAAACGTGGGGGAAGAAATGGAGGATTTCGTGAAGCACTTATAAGAGCTGCCGAGCAGCTTGTGCACGTATTTCGTCGAAAACCTTGACAGTTAAATTATATATTGGTATAAGTAGAGTTGAATGAGTGGGATTTCAACGTGTAAAGCATTGAGAATAAGGAGCATACTGTTTACCCCCCTTTGAGAGGCGGGGTAATTTTTTGAGGTAATATTTCACGGGGAGGTAATTAAAATCATGCTTGGTATCGCATACGCTATAGGTGGCGCGGGTGGGGGAGGTGGTAAAGGGGGATTAGGCGCTCTCTTCCCCATCATGATAATGTTCGTGATTTTTTATTTTCTGCTCATCCGACCCCAACAAAAGCGGTCGCAGAATACGAGGATGATGCAAGAGAACCTGAGAAAGGGCGACCGGGTGTTATTTTGCGGCGGTATGTATGGCAAAATATTGAATATAAAGGGGTCGGTGGTCAGCATAGAGATCGCCGAGAAGATAAAGGTAGACGTCCAGAGAAACGCCATTGCAGGCCAGGTTAAAGAGGAATGAGGGTTCAGGAGCATACATGCTTCCAGCAGAACGTTTGAGAGATTCCCTTCGAAGGATAGACCGCAAAGGATACAAGGCATACAAAGACATACAGGGCGCTTACGATTTCGGCGCATATCTCCTATCCATCGATCACGCTCAGGGAGACCCCTTCGCATCCCCATCCCGTGTGAGCTTGCGCACAGCCAGGGATAAGTCATGCTTCCCGGAAACGCTGAGCTGCAGCCGCCCTCGCAAAACGGCCCTTCAGGATTACCTCACCCGTTCGTTCTCTTCCGCGGCTTACAAGATAGCCAAGGGCAACAGGGGCATAGGGACCAGCGGTCTGATCCAGATCGACCGCTGCGGCCAGGAAATACTGGAGAGAAGCTCCTGCTGCGTGACCGATGAGTATGTAGAAGTGAGGTTCGTCATGGGGCTGCCTGCGTCGGGAAGGACGATTCTGGGCCGGGAGGCCGAGGAGATGTTCTTCGGCGAACTGCCGCGAATCTTTGAGGGCTCGCTCCTATATAAGAACCTTAACGCCTCCGAAATCGCTCTTCACGTGGAAACCGCCGAGGATCAGGACTGTATAAGAGAAAACCTGCGGGAGAAAAAAGTTGTCGCCTTCGCTGCTCAGGGTTCGCTGCTCCCCAGGAATAGCGGGGTGGACGATCGACCTATGGCGCCCTTCGCCGGCTTCAGGGCTGAAGACTCCGGGGGCATATCCCCAGGCGGCGAATTACCCACCGGCGTCGTGCCTTTTCAGACGCCGGAGAGCCTGAAAATTGAATTTGATACTCCTAATAACGGTCTGGTTACCGGAATGGGAATACCAGAGGGCATAACCATCATCGTAGGCGGAGGGTTTCACGGGAAGTCCACGCTGCTGAAAGCTTTGGAGCGCGGGGTTTACAATCATATTCCGGGAGACGGCAGGGAATTTGTCGTCACCAGGGAGGATGCGGTTAAAATCAGGGCGGAAGACGGCCGCAGCATAAGCGGGGTGGACATCAGCCCGTTCATTAACAATCTCCCCTTCGGGAAGGACACCTCGAGCTTCTCCACTCAAAACGCAAGCGGCAGCACCTCGCAGGCGGCAAATATAATGGAAGCACTGGAAATGGGGAGCAAGCTTCTTCTCATCGACGAAGATACCTCCGCCACCAACTTCATGATCCGAGACCAGAGAATGCAGGCCCTGGTTCCCAAAGAGAGCGAACCCATAACCTCCTTCATCGACAGGGCCAGGCAATTAAACGACGAACACGGCGTCTCCACCATACTGGTCATGGGCGGCTCCGGCGACTACTTCGACGTGGCGGATACCGTCATCCAGATGGACAGCTACCGACCGCTGGACGTCACCACAGGGGCCAGAGAGCTTGCCGGAAGATTCAAGGAACGGAGGGCTAAGGAAGGGGGAGAGCGGTTCGGGGACGTGGCGCATCGCTGCCCCTTGCCTCAAAGCTTCGACGCCACCCGTAGTCAGACTCGGGAAGACAAATCACAGGACGGGGGGAGAAAAGGGCCGCAAGCGCGCCGTGAGCGCCAGAAAGTCAGCGCCAAAGACACACATACGCTGGTCTACGGCAGGGCCGCCGTGAACCTCTCATCCCTGGAGCAGCTCGTAGACGTGAGCCAGACCAGAGCCATCGGCGATGCCATCCGCTACGCAGCCGGCAGGATAATGGATGGGCGGACGACGCTTAAAGAGGTCATAGACATCCTCTATGAAGAAATGGAGAAGAAAGGACTGGATGTCCTTTTTCCGCCCAAGGTGGGTAACCTGGCCTTGCCCCGGCCGTTCGAACTGGCCGCGGCTATCAACAGAATGCGCACACTGAAGACCAAACAACAATCCATATCATGATACCCCGATTCAGAAGCGATAAGATTATCGAGATTTTTTTACAGTGACATGACCGGGATGAGGTCTGGTAGATGAAACGAAATATTGAGATCAAACTTATAGTTATTGCCGTAGTGGTGGGCGTTTCCCTCCTCTCCTACTTCATCAAGGACATAAAAATGGGTCTTGACCTCCGGGGAGGCATGCACCTGGTCCTGGGGGTGGAAGCGGAAAAGGCGGTGGAGAGCACCTTCGAGCGATACGTTTCTGAAATAAGGGGTGCCTTGCGCAGTAAACGGATAAGATTCCAGGACGTGAGCCTCGATAATAAGCAGCACCTAAACATCCAGTTGAGAGAAAAGAGGTCGGTGGCTGACGTAGAAGACATAATGGAAGACTACGCAACGCTCCAACTGGTCAACTCCGATCTGGAGAAGGGGCTGCTGGTCTACACCATGGACGAACGATTCATAAAAGAGATCAAGGAAATCGCGGTGGACCAAGCCCTGCAAACCATCCGCAACCGAATTGACCAATTCGGTGTCGCCGAGCCTTCCATACAGAAGCAGGGTGAGCGCAGGCTGCTGATTCAGTTGCCCGATATAAGAGACCCCGATAGAGCACTCGAGCTCATCGGGAAGACGGCCCTCCTGGAATTCAAGTTTTTGGATGAGGAACACGATATCAGCGAGGCCCTCAGGGGTAAAAAGATAGTGGGCTCTGAGATACTTTATGAGATCAACAGGAACACGGATACGGGCGAGGAAATATCCAGACGCCCCTGGCTTCTGAAGATGAGGACGGTTATCACCGGCGCTTCGCTGACCGACGCCAGGGTGTCCATCGACTCGCAATTCAACCAACCTTACGTGTCCATCACTTTTGATGGTAGCGGGGCGCGCCAGTTCGCGCGCATCACCGAAGATAACGTGGGGCGCAGGCTGGCAATAGTGCTTGATAATGTGGTCTACTCCGTCCCTGTCATTAACGAGCCGATAACCGGCGGAAAGGCTCAAATAACGGGTAGCTTTACCATGGAAGAGGCGAAGACGCTGGCCATAGCGCTGCGCTCCGGTGCGCTTCCCGCCCCGGTAACCATCCTGGAGAATCGCACAGTGGGCCCCTCGCTGGGGCAGGATTCGGTCCGGCAGGGATTGCAGGCCATACTCATAGGTGGTCTGCTGGTCGTGGTGTTCATGGTGATATACTACGGGTTTTCCGGTCTCATCGCCGACGTGACTCTTTTCATGAACCTCATTATCGTCCTGGGCGCCCTCTCCTACCTGGGGGCCACCCTCACACTACCCGGCATAGCAGGTATAATACTCACCATAGGCATGGCGGTTGATGCCAACGTGCTGATTTTCGAGCGCATCAGGGAGGAGCTGCGCCTGGGCAAAACGGTGAGAGCCGCCGTGGACAACGGTTTTGCCAAGGCCCTGGTAACCATACTGGACGCAAACGTTACCACCCTCATAGCGGGCGTAGTGCTTTTCCAGTTCGGAACCGGCCCGGTGAAAGGTTTCGCGGTTACGCTGAGCCTGGGGATAATGGGCACTCTGTTCTCGTCGTTGTTCGTTTCCAGGACTCTCTTCGACGCCCTGATGGCAAGACCCAGGGTGCAGAAACTCAGTATCTGACTGATAATAGCATATTTTTGAGGAGCAAAAACTTTGGAATTCATAAAACCCGGGACGCAGATAAATTTTCTGGGGAAAAGGAGAGCCGCACTATATATATCCGCCCTGGTCATCATCGCCGGGCTGATTTCCCTCATAGCCAAAGGCGGGCCGAACTACGGTATAGATTTTACCGGCGGGACTCTGGTCCAGCTCAAGTTCTCCACACCCGTGACCGTTAAAGAAGTGCGCTCCGGCCTGAAGGACATCGGTCTGGGAGACAGCCTGATTCAGCGTTTCGGGAGCGAAAACGAGATAGTGGTCAGGCTGGAAGCCTCTCCCGGCGGCCTGGAGGACGTGGGCCGTAAAATAACCGAACAGTTGCGGAAAACCTTGCCCGAACAGACCATCGAAGTGCGCCGCACCGAACTGGTGGGCCCCAAGGTGGGGAAGGACCTGAGGCAAAAAGCCGTCATGTCCATTGTCATAGCGCTCTGCGCCATAGTTCTGTATATCTCCTGGAGGTTCGAGTTCAGATTCGCGGTGGCGGCGATAGTGGCCCTGATTCATGATATTGTGATAACGGTGGGTGTCTTCTCAATCATGGACAAGGAATTCACCCTTCCAGTGGTGGCGGCGTTACTGACCATTGTGGGCTATTCCCTCAACGATACCATAGTGGTCTTCGACAGGGTGAGGGATAACCTCAAAGCGCGGAGGAGGGGGACGATTTTCGAAACGTTAAACACCAGCATCAATGAGACCCTGAGCAGGACAGCCCTCACCTCCCTTACCACTCTGATGGTGGTACTGGTGCTGACTATATTCGGAGGTGAAGTCATACATAACTTCGCCTTCGCCCTGGCAATAGGCGTGATAGTCGGAACTTACTCTTCCATTTTCATCGCCAGCCCCATTCTCGCTGCATGGCAGTCCAGGAGGAGCGGCGGGAGATTGGTTGCAGCCAGACGAAGATAGGTTGAAGGAATCCTTCTTCCCCTTGAGCCTAAAGGATGAGGTCGTTGGCGGCGCTCAATCCTGAACGCACGGCTGCCAGGGCACCCAGCTCGCCCTGACTGTCCGCTCCCACCATGCGCAGACCGCGGGCTGGTTTAACGAAGTTTCGCCTCCTGCTATAGAGGCTTAGACCCTGGTTTCTCAAAAGGAGAGAGCCTTTCTCTCTGCCGCAAAGCTGCTGGTAGTCCTTTGGAGTCAGAGCTTTCATAAAGGTTACATGATTGCGCAGGTGGGGTATGACCTCAGTCAGCGCTTCAACCAGTGCCGAGGTGAGCCCGGCCAGGGCCTTGGTTTCTCCTTCCTGATCATCCATCCCGCTAAGGAATAGGGTGGCCTTAAGAGTCCTTTCTCCGGCAGGAGCAAATCCATTGTCCCAGGGCGGGCTAAGCGAGAGATAGACCGCGCTGCCCACCCCCTTCATGTTTATACCGTTGAGTCTGGCAACAGCTATAGGACTTAACGGCTCAGGCAGGGCCCTTCTATCAATTCCCAGCAGGAGCGAAAAGGGGCTTACCCTGAGAGGTTTTCTGCCCACGGACCGGACTATTTCACGTTTCTTGAGCAGGTCGCCGTTGTGGACCCGGGGTACGCAATTGAGTAGCACGGCCCTGGCGGTGATATTCTCCCGCACCGACTCCATGGTGGCCGTCACGCCCACTACTCGGCCGCGGTCCCTGAGCAGACTCTCCACCTTTGCCCCGTAGTTAACTTCTCCCCCGTTTTTCTTGATGGCATCGGCGATGAAATCGGACAGTGAGGAAGACCCGCCGGCGAAAAGATAGAATGGATTAAACGCGTAATATAATGCATTGATCATCTCCACCAGCTTAACCCTGGGTCGGCTGGGCGAGTTGAGCTGGGGGAGAAGTTCCATACATTCCCCGGCCTGAGGATGGTTGTGAAGGCGCTTCATTAGCCACATCAGCTTGAGGTCCATAGTGGCGGGAATACCTAAGATGCAGAGGTTGCGTGTGGGGTCGCCATTTTCTTTTCTGTCGGTCATGAGCAGTGGATGCAGCTTGGTCATATATTTTACGATCTTCGGGAATTCACGCTCCAGTTCTTCGTTGAACTTGAGTGGCTCCGGGAAAAGGGTAACGGGATGGTCGGGCGTCAACACCTGAGGGCCTGTCCCCAGGGGACGCGCGAAACTTGCGTCATTGATTTTCTCTTCCGCATTAAGGCTCTGAAACAACTCGCGGAGAGGTTCTCCAGGGGCGAATCCTGTGAACGCGGAAGGGCCGATGTCGAAGCGGTAGCCATCGATTTCTAATGTCCGGCAGCAACCTCCGGGGGCTTTATCCTGCTCCAGCACAAGCACTTTGGCCCCCCGGTCCACCAGAACGGCGGCGGCGGAAAGACCGCCTAACCCCGCTCCGCCCACTATGACATCGTAATCGCAAGATGGCATTTGATCCATTTACGTCCTCAATTTCACAGCTTCCCGGTAGCTCACCGGCTTGCAGCGCTTTGCTTTTATCTCGGCCACCAGGTCTTTTTCGCTCTTGATTTCGTTCTCGAAGTAGGTGAGGAATTTGCCCACTTCTCTTTTACTATGGGCGTCGCTTCCCCCGATACCGGCTATTTTCAATTCTTCGCACACTCGCTCGGCTTTCATGGTGTCCAGTATAAGGTGATGCGGGCTCAATACTTCTATTCCGTCCAGCTCCAGTTTGTAAACGTCGTCTTCAAGACCAAACTCGCTTCGGAAGGGGTGGGCGGCCAGGGCCACTCCGCCCTCCTGGTGAACCGTGTCGATAATTTCCCGGGGGGAGGGTCGGTATTCGATTTTGTCGTGGAAGCCGAAGGTGAGGAGGTCGCCGTGTATGGAGCCGTCTTCCCTGTAACCGCGCAGTTCCTGTCCCACCAGAACCTTAAGATTGCGGTCCTTGGCTATTTCAGCCAGTTCTTCGATCTCGTTTTCTCCCCACGGGGTATCATGCTCAGTTATTACGATGCCGTCCAATGCCATCTTGGCGGCCCGTTTAATAGCCGCCCGAGGAGATAACCGACTGCAATTGGAGTAGCGGGTGGTATGAAGATGTAGATCAAAAATGGTTCCCATTGCCATTAATTATAATTACCGGAGAGAAAAATTCCAACCCTTCCGGCATCTCGCTCACTCTTCCCGAAGACAACTATCGGTTGTCCCTCAAGGAGCGGATTTTAAGCCGCAGGGCATTAAGACGGATGAAGCCGTCCGCATCTTGCTGGGAATAGACCTGGTCCGCCTCGAAGGTGGCAAACTGGCTGCTGTAGAGGGTAAAGTCCGATTTGCGGCCCACTACCGTGCAGTTGCCTTTATACAGTTTGAGCCGCGCCGTTCCGGAGACCCCTTTCTGTGCTTCGTCTATGCAGGTCTGAAGCATACGGCGCTCCGGTGAAAACCAGAAGCCATTGTAAACAAGCTGTGCGTATTGGGAAATGAGAGAATCGCGGATGCCGGCCACCTCGCGGTCCATGGTGATCGATTCCACGGCCCGGTGGGCCAAATGGAGTATGGTGCCTCCCGGTGTCTCATAGACGCCGCGGGATTTCATCCCCACAAACCTGTCTTCGACCATGTCCACGCGGCCTATGCCGTTTTCGCCGCCGACATTGTTCAAATGATGGAGAAGCTGTGCGGGGGTCAGTAGCTGGCCGTCGACGGCCACCGGGTTTCCATCCTGATAATCTATCTCTATGTATCGGGGCTTATCAGGCGCTTCTTCGGGCGACCGGGTGAGGATGAACATATCGGCGTCGGGCTCCAACCACGGGTTTTCCAGAATACCCCCCTCGAAGCTCATGTGGAAGAGGTTGCGGTCCATGCTGTAGGGTTTGTCTTTGGTGACCGGCACCCAGAGCCCTTTGGCCTCGGCGTATTCCATGAGCGATTCTCTAGAGTCGAGTTTCCACTCCCGCCAGGGGGCGATAACGGTTATGGAGGGGTCGATGGTGTAATAGGTGAGCTCGAATCGCACCTGGTCGTTCCCTTTGCCCGTTGCCCCATGGGAGACGGCGTCGGCTTTTTCCTCCGCCGCTATATCCATCTGCTTCTGGGCTATAAGCGGCCTGGCGATGGAAGTACCCAGCAGGTAGTATCCCTGGTAGACGGCGTTGGCCCTCAACATGGGGAACACGAATTCGCTGATGAACTCTTCACGCAGGTCCAGCACGTAGGATTTCTGCGCGCCCACCTCCAACGCTCTGCTTTCCACCCCGGATAAATCCTCTCCCTGACCCAGATCGGCGGTGTAGGTGACCACCGGGCAATCGTATTCCTCCAGCAGCCACTTGAGAATCACCGATGTGTCGAGCCCTCCGGAATAGGCAAGCACTATCTTGTTAACTTTCTTGTCCACGCTGCTTTTCCTCTCTCATTCTCCTTTTCCAAAGGCGACAGACGCGCCCCTAATATTTTTTCAGGACTTCATCCAGACATTCCAGCATCAGATTGACCTCTTCAGTTCCCACTATCAGCGGAGGCAGGAACCTCAGCACGTTCCCCACTGTGCAGTTGATGAGGAAACCCCTGTCCATGCATTCCTTCACTATATCGGCCCCCTCGAAATCGAGCTCTATCCCCGTGAGCAGGCCCTTACCCCGCACTTCTTTGATAAAAGTATATTTTTTGGCCAGCCCTTGCAG
>JAUXIQ010000231.1 GCA_030620925.1 Nitrospinota bacterium | reverse complement strand
ACACAGGAGGAGCTTTCCACGGTTACCTGTGGGTGGTTATAGTTCTGCACGTGTCGGGGGGAGTAGCCCTGGCCCTGATTTTCGTAGGAGATCACCTCAAATCTTTCTTCAATCTCCTGATTCCCCGGCGCGGAAATTAAGAAAACTTTTCAGCCAGAGGAATTGCCTGCAACAGGATGCATAAGGGCCTTAACAAAACGCCCCTCATTCCCGGAGGAGGCTCCGGGCGAGTATTATTCGCTGAATTTCAGAGGTGCCTTCCGCTATGCGGTAGCCGCGCACGTTTCTGTAGATTCTTTCAACCGGCGAGCCTTTGAGGTATCCCATGCGGCCGTGTATCTGCAGCGCATGGTCTGCGGCCCGGCCCACCGTCTCGGTGGCGTAGAGTTTGGCCCGGGCGGTATCCCGGCGGACGTCCTCCCCCCTGTCGGCCTTCCATGCGGCGCTGTAAACGAGCAGTCTGGCGGCATTTATTCCCACGTCCATATCGGCCAGCATCCCCTGGATAAACTGTCGCTCGCCGATGGGTTTGCCGAAAGTCACCCTGTTGCGGGCGTGTTCCAGGCTCATGTTGAGGAGTCTCTCCCCCATGCCCACGCAGCGCGCGCTCAGCTCCAGGCGGGCGTCGCCGATCCACTTCTGCGCCATCTCCATGCCCTGCCCCGGTTCTCCCAGCACGTTGCTTTCTTCAACGGCGCAGTCTTCCAGAAACAGCTCCACCTGATCCCTCCGCGAGCCCATGCTCCTGATGGCCTCTCCCAGCCTGAGCCCGGGAGTATCCTTCTCCACCAGGAAACAGGTTATACCGCGGGCTCCTTCCGCTCCTTCACCCACTTTAGCGAAAACCTTTATAAACTCGGCGGTGAGACCGCCGCTGCAGACTTTGGCCCCGCTGAGGGAATAGCCGCCTTCCACTTTTCGGGCGGCAGAAGACATGCCGGCCGGGTCTGAAGCTCCTCCCAGATCGGAGAAGGCGAATGCCTCGTGCTTCTCCCCCCTGATGACCGGCAGTAAAAACTTTTCCCGCTGCTCGCCGCTGCACTCGTAGAGGATGCCCGAGGGGTTACCGCCGAAATCGTAATCGACGATAGTCTTCCCCAGCTCTTCGGCCACCAGACAGCAGGGTAGTTTTCCCAGCTCTCTGCCATCGTATTGCGCCGGAGTCTTGAGCGCCCACAGGCCGCGCCGCCGGGCGGAGGCGTCCAGCTCTTCGAGTATATCGGGGGGGAGACCGGCGGGGTGTTGGTCTTCCTCTTCCATGGCCCGCCCCTCCAGTGGGAGCAGCTCCTCTTCCACGAAATCGCGGGCGAGCTTCTGCAGCTCAAAGTCTTCCCGGGATAAGCTGAAGTCCAACCTCTTTTCCCCCTCTCATCTGCCTTTGAACTGAGGCTCGCGTTTCTCCACGAAGGCCTTTATACCCTCTGCGGCGTCCTCCGTCTTGGAGCAGATGGATTGTGCGTAGGATTCATATTCCAGTATGGAGCGGAGCCCTTCCACCATGCTTTTATATATGCCTCTCTTGGCCATCCTGATGGCCACGGGCGGGCCCTGGGCCAGGCGCCGGGCGAACTGGCGGGTCTCCTCCTCCAACCTGTCGGGAGGCACAACCCGGTTGACCATCCCCAGCCTCAGAGCTTCCTCGGCGTCGACGATGTCGCCGGTGAAGATCAGCTCGCAGGCCTTGGCGGTCCCCACCAGCCAGGGGAGCAAGAACGTGCCGCCCCAGTCCGGATGCAGGCCCCTGCGCACGAACACCTCGCCGAAACGGGCTTCGGAGGAAGCGATGCGGATGTCGCAGGCCAGCGCCAGGTTGCAGCCCGCCCCGGCGGCAACGCCGTTGACGGAGGCTATTGACGGTATATCCATTTCACGCAAGGCGAGGACCACCCTGTCCCGGGTGGGCATATCCTGCTCGCCCTGCAGTATGTCTCCCTCCTTCTCGCGGCGCTCGGCCATCTCCTTCACGTCTCCGCCGGAGCAAAACCCCCTGCCGGCGCCGGTGATGACCAGCGCCCTGGCCTCTTTCTCCGCCCTCAGGACGGCATCCAGTATCTCCTCACGCATGTTAAGCCCCAGGGCGTTCAGTCTGTCGGGGCGGTTGAGGGTAACGGTAGCTACGTCATTCTCCAGCTCATAAAGGATATGTTCGTAAGCCATAATGCCTCCTGATGGAATCGGGGTAAAATTCTGGTAGGGGTCTACGATTTTGCCGCTGGTGCTATGGACGAAGGCTGAATCTCATTCGTTTATTTCAAGCACGTAGCACCGGAGGACGTCAGACTCGGTAATCAGACCCAGGAGATGCTCCTTTTCGTCCACTACCGCCAGGCATCCGATCTTTTTGGTGAGCATGAGGGACGCCGCTTCTTTAAGAGGTGTGTCCGGACGCACGGCCATCACCTGATCGCTCATGATCTCTTTCATGTTCACCGACTGTTCGAAGAGGTCGACATCGTTCTTGGTGTGCTCCAACAGATGGCTCAGAGATGCCTTGAACAGGTCGCGCTGAGTGACCATACCCATCAGCTTTCCGTCTTTCATGACCGGCAGGTGCCTTATGCGCCCCATCTTCATGATGTCCTCGGCCAGCCGGAAGTTCTCGTCCAGGTCCACGGTTATCACGTCTGTGCTCATGTAATCTTTTACCAAGCGCATTTTATCCTTCCCCGGGATATAAGATGATTCCCCGACTCTTTCCCTCTATTATATGATACCAGACCGTATGGCGTCATCGATTTCTAAATTCTGACTCCGGTATAAAAAACTTATCTTTTATAACTTTATCGTAAATTTACTACCAGTCTTTTCTGTCTTATAATCCTTGTATAATTCTTGAAAATGAAAGGCCTTTTGACAGGTAAAGGGCTACTTGATTACCGATAACCCTCAACACTTCACCTTCCACGTCCACTGATTCACCATCGGAAAATGTTATTTGCGCCTCGATCCTGGACCTAAACTTCAATCCGCTGATTTCGTCGCCCGTTAATCGGATTCCCTTCTCGCTAATATCGATTACACTGTACTCCTTCCCCTCGTACTCCTCCTCACCGTTCTCTATCCCTATCACCAATATCGGCCTCGATTCATCGGGATATTTTATCCTTTGATACTGTCTCCTATCATCCTCCATTTTCACCCCTCCAAACTTATTGCTGCCTGGCCAAATCCACCCTTGACGATATTCCAGCTCGGTCCTTCATCAAGCTTCGGCCGGCCCGGTTGAAAACGTCCGACCTCTAAACCCTCGGCATCTCCTATCTCGGAGGGTCGCAGTATCCTGCCCTCTTTAAAAAACAATATCAGCCTAAACTCTTCAAAAGTTTTTGCTCCTTCATTATCCTTGATAAAGGGATACCCCTTGTAAGATAGACACCTAACTCATTATTGTTGACCACCCTTAACACCTTTCCTTCCATGTCATACGATTCGCCGTCGGAAAAAGTTATCTGCGCCTCAAATTCCGATTGAAGCCTTAATCCGCCGACATCATCCTCCGCTATTCTCAACCCCTTTTCGCTGACATCCAGCACTTTATAGCTCTTCCAACCGCTCTTCTTTTCCCCCTTCTTCACCGTGATCAATAATTGCGGCCTGTATTCATCGAAGTATTCTATCCTGTGGTATCGTCTGTCCTCACGCCCCATTGCTGTCCTTCTGACTCTTTATCGGCCGACCTCTTCATCCCGGGGCCGCCCGGAAGGCTACCTGGTCAAGCCCAGGCCCCGACCCGCTATTATCAACTTTTGTATTTCAGAGCTGCCGGCAGCGATGGTGCCCGCTACCGAGCCCCGGAAAAGAGACTCTATGGAACCCCCCAGGGGGGCGCGCTGTGACTTACGATTAAGCATCCCGTAAAGGTCCATTATCTGCAAACCGCTATGGGCGATCCTCTGGATCAGCTCATGGGTGTAGAGTTTGGTCATTGACGATTCGGTGTTGGGGATGAGGCCATTGCTCTGCATGGAGGAGACCCTGTAGGCCAAGAGCCTGGCCACTTCCAGCTCCGCCTCCAGGCGGGCCAGTTTCTGGCGGATGAGGGGGTCTTTGCCTATGCCTCCTCCCCCACTCCCGTTTTCCTTTACGTAGTCGATAACCTGTTCGAGAGCTTTCCTGGCCAGGCCCACTGCATAAGTGCCCGAGCGCTCATAGTCCAGATGGGTGGTTATATAGTGCCAGCCGCGATTTACATCTCCCACTGCAGCTTCCCTGGAAACGCGCACGCCCTCGAAAAAGGTCTCGTTTACCCTGCCTCCGCCCAATGTCCATATGGGCCGGACTGAAATCCCCTCCGAGTCCATGGGCACGATGAACATGGTAATGCCCTTGT
>JAUXIQ010000292.1 GCA_030620925.1 Nitrospinota bacterium | reverse complement strand
TCACCCTCCCTTTTTCCCCTCCACCCCTGCCCCGCGGCAGGCGGGGTCAAGGGAGGGAAACTCTAGTAACCTATGAAATACAACCACTCGTAGAGACATCCCGCTTATTTTCAAGATAAACCCTGTCGGGAAAATCTACCGTAAAGTTAGAAAACATGGGATAAAAACGATTGACAGCCCATGAAAGCTCTGTTATAAGAATGACTTGCATAACATTTGTTTAACGATATAATTCTCTTTTTCATGACTGATGGAGGGAATTCAAACTCTCTCTGTTAAAACAAAAACCGGCCATAATGGTTTCTTCACAGAAATCCTTTTTCACAGGGTAAGGTCGGGGAGGAGAATAACAAATGGCCCAGGTCGTCTTAGAAAATCTGGTTAAACAATTCGACGAAGTCGTCGCTGTAAACAACATAAGCCTCACCATACCGGACAGGGAATTCACGGTCCTTGTGGGGCCATCGGGTTGCGGTAAAACCACCACCCTGCGATGCATCGCCGGCCTGGAAGATGCGAACCAGGGCGAGATATATATCGGCGATAGAGCCGTGTCCAACGTTCCACCCAAGGACCGCGACATAGCCATGGTGTTCCAGAACTACGCCCTCTACCCACACATGACCGTTTACAACAACATGGCCTTTGGTCTTAAAATCAGGAAGTTTAGTAAATCGGAAATAGTCGAGAGAGTTAATAACGCCGCCAGAATATTGGGCATAGAAGAACTTCTTCAACGGAGGCCCAAGCAGCTTTCGGGAGGACAGAGACAGCGAGTAGCAGTGGGCCGCGCCATAGTGAGAAACCCGGCGGTATTCTTGTTGGATGAGCCTCTCAGCAACCTCGACGCCAAGTTGCGGGTTCAGATGCGGTCAGAACTGATAAAGTTGCACCACCGCCTGGACGCCACCATGATATACGTTACCCACGATCAGGTGGAAGCCATGACCATGGGCGACCGCATAGTGGTGATGAAGGACGGTGTGATACAACAGGTAGGAGGCCCTCTGGAGCTTTACAACAATCCGATCAACAAGTTTGTGG
This sequence comes from Nitrospinota bacterium, assembly GCA_030620925.1. GTDB lineage: Bacteria > JAUXIQ01 > JAUXIQ01 > JAUXIQ01 > JAUXIQ01 > JAUXIQ01. The sequence goes on along the minus strand of JAUXIQ010000292.1, from coordinate 2,625 downwards.
GCGGTTTCATCGGCAGCCCTGCGATGAATTTCTTAAACGGATTCATCAAGCAGAACGGTTCCAATTACACAGCAGACTTCAAATCTTTTTCCGTGGACTTACCTCCGGAAATGAACGGAATGGCGCAGCAGTACAACGGCAAAGAGGTGAACGTGGGAATAAGGCCCGAAGATATACACGACTTTGAATTCAGCTCCCACGTTCCCAGCGTTTCCCAATCCATCTCGGCCGACGTTGAAGTCTATGAGCCGCTCGGGTCGAACGTCGTCCTCGAGCTGAAAATAGGCGAATTGAGCTTTGTGGCCGAGGTGAACCCTAAAACTTCCGCTCGCATCGGGGGTAACATCAAGATATGTTTCGATAAAGAAAAAATCCACCTCTTCGATCCCGAGACGGAAAACGTCGTCAAACCCTGACCCGGAAAATTCCGACATTTTATTTAGGTAAGTGACCATGCGGACTCTTAGGGTCTGCTTTGAGTCGGCTATCACCATCTCTGAAGTCTCTCCCTGCTGCGGCCTCACCTCGAAAGCGACCCCCGCCCGCTTTCCCTCCATTCAAAGCCTGCTCATCTATCCATAACCTCAGGGTTGACGACATTGGGAGGTCGCTCGCCTTTAAGCGCGGCGAGAAGGTTCTCCACAGCCATGGTGGCCATTTTGGTTCTGGTGGCCACTGATGCGCTGCCCAGGTGGGGGAGCAACACCACGTTGTCCAATTTAAGCAACCCTTTTTCCACCTGAGGCTCCCTCTCGAACACGTCGAGGCCGGCCCCGGCGATGTTCCCGTCTTTAAGAGCGGCGACCAGGGCCGCTTCATCCACCACGGGCCCTCTGGAGGTGTTAATGAGATAGGAGTCCGGTTTCATCATGGATAGCTCCTGCTCGCTTATCAGGTGGTGCGTGTTCTCTGTCAGCGGGACGTGGAGGGTTACGAAATCAGACTCCCTGAGGAGCAGGTCCATGTCGGCATAACTCGCGCCCAGGTCCTTTTCCACGGTCGCATCGGCGCGATTATCATCGTTGTAAAGGACCATCATGTCGAACCCCCTGGCCCGTCTGGCTATGGCCTTCCCTATGCGGCCGAAACCGACTATGCCCAGGGTCTTGCCGTAAACGTCGCCTCCCAGCAGCAGGTTGAGCCCCCACTCCTTCCACTTGCCCGCCCGCAGATACTTGTCCCCTTCCACCAGCCTGCGAGCGGTGGTCATAATCAGCGACCAGGCCAGGTCCGCCGTAGTCTCAGTGAGCACGCCGGGAGTATTGGTCACCAATATGCCTTTCTCGCTGGCGGCGTTCACGGCTACGTTGTTGTAACCCACCGCCACGTTGGCGATCACCTTCATCCCCTGGCAGGCTTCCACCACCTCGGTGTCTATCTCGTCGGTGAGCAGACAGATCATTCCCGCTTTGCCTTTTACGCAATCCATCAGCTTCTTCTTGGAATATCGCACATCCTTCTCGTTCATATCGGTATCACATTCGGCGGTTACCATGTCCATCGCCCGCTGAGGTAGAATCCTGGTAACTACTACGTTGGGTTTCAATTTTTGCCCCCCTCTTTTCATGAATCATTTCACCTGCAATAAACAGAGTGGAAAATCGATTCCCATTCTATTATACTTATGCATGAGTTTTCAGCCCGCTTGAATATTCCAGTATCTTTAATATCCATGGCGCTCCCAGGAAGCCCTACCTTTCCGGCATCGGCGGTTTCAAATCGGGAATGACAAAACGGCCGAAAACAGGTTAAATAATAAACGGTTTTGATGTCAATCTAAATAATCGAGAGATGCGGTGAGCGGCGAGACGAAAGGTAACATATCGGTCACCTTCCTCCCTCAGGACACGAAGACGAAGGCCGTTTCGGGGGAGAAACTGGTGCACGCGGCGCGGCGCGCAGGGGTGGAGATAGAAACACCCTGCGGCGGCCAGGGCACTTGCGGGGGATGCGCGGTCAGGATCACCCAGGGCGCCTATACGCCCAGCGCCGCGGAAAGTACTATCTTCAACCAGCAGGAGCTGGATCAGGGTCTCAGGCTCTCCTGCCAGACAGAGCTGACGGACGACCTCGCAGTGGACACCACACCCCAAAGGGAGGCGGAGTCCCTCCAGATACTCACTCAGGGGATTGGAAGAGAAACGGAGTTAAGCCCTGCCCTGAAAAAAATAGAGCTCGATCCGACAGAACCTTCCCTTGAGGATCAACGGGCCGACTGGGAACGGGTAAAAGATGCCGTAAAGGAAAAGTTCGGCGTTACCCTGCAACCCCCGAAGCGTGAACTATTCCAGGAGCTCCCCGGCATTCTCAGGAAAAAGGGGGAACCCCTTTCCATTTATTTGCACGGAAACGATATCCTGGAACTGGCCGGAGACAGCGAAAAAGGGCTCTACGGAGTGGCCCTGGACATGGGGACCACTACCGTGGTGGGCTACCTACTGGACCTCGAAAAAGGAAAAGAGCTGGCGGTAGCTTCCACGTTGAACCAGCAGTCAGACCACGGCCATGACCTCATGTCACGCATAACCTACGCCCAGATGAGCGAAGACGGACTCAAGACGCTTCACGAAAAAGGAATAGCCTCCGTTAACAGGGTCATGGCGGAGCTGGCGGACGAAGCGGGTA
>JAUXIQ010000272.1 GCA_030620925.1 Nitrospinota bacterium | reverse complement strand
GCCGGGCGCCACTCTTGTGCACGTAAACTTTAAGCCAGGGCAACTCACGGACCAGCCAACCGGCCCCACCCGAGTGGTCCAGATGGATGTGAGTGACGATGACACCGGCTACATCTTCCCTGTCTATCCCCAGGCTATCCAGCGAGCTGAGAAGAAGGGAAGCCAGCTCTTCGGTGCCCGTTTCCACCAGGTATACCTTTTCTCCCCGGATGACGTAGGAGCCGCTACCCGGCGTGGTTACTGTCCCCAGGGTGGACAGATAATGAACGCCGTCGCTCACCTTTTGAAACAGATCATGACCCGGCATCGTTTATCCTTTCTCCCCACGGTTGTAAGAAACAAAACCGGTGCTGAAGGATATAGGAATAAACGGACACTGTAAAGCATAAACCCTTCAGCGGGTATCAGGGATGCGAGCAGCTCAGGTATCGCATAAACTCATACCGGTTGGAAGAGCCAAAAATAGTTTAGCTAAACGGGCCAACTCGTGATAAATTAGTGTCAAATCACATCGGTCATAAGGTAAAAGGTAAGTGGTATGCATTCCAGTGGTGAAGACGACAAAATCAAGAGCGCAGTGGAGATAGCCCTGGAGAAGACTTCAGGAATGAAAGCGACCCCGGAAGAGATCAGGGCGCTCAATGAAAAAGAGCTTGACGCCAGAACCAGGGGTCTGGTGGCAAAATATATCGATGGTGAGAAAGAGCTCAGGGAGTTGGAGAAAGAGCTCTCAGAAGGCGAGGCAGAAGAGAGAGGGAAGACCCGCTCAGCCATGCTTAAGGAATTGCTCTCCTCCATTGAACCGGGGGTGGACAACAAACGGGCCATTGAGGGATTGACGGCGTTGGGGGGGGAAGACGCTGGAAGAGAGTTAGAAGAACTCAAGTCGATCCTTCAGGCTTTCGATCTCGAATCCTCAAAAGCGGAGGAGCAACGTTCTTCAACCCTCCTCGGAGAGCTGAAAGCGCGCGGCGTTGGGGGGAGCGCGCTCCTGCCCAATTTAGAAGATGACGAGGAATGGCGGGTCGCCTCCCGGGAATTACGCACCGCCCATGAGGCTAAACTGGATAAACTGCGGGCCGCTCTCCTGAAAACTTTATTGCCCGGATCGGGCACCTGAATCAAAGCATCTGGAAAAAGGCCTGCTGAATAAAGTCGAAATTGGCCATCACGTTCTCCTGGCCGGAGATGATCGGCCCATGCCCCGGGAAAAGATGTTCGATGTCCAGTTGTGCCACGCGGACGATGCTCTCTTTAAGCTGCTCCGCGTCACCCCCGGGAAGGTCCACCCTTCCCACTCCTCCCTGAAATATCAGGTCCCCCGCTATCAAGGCTTTCTCCCGTTCAAAGTAGATGCACGCCGAAGCGGGCGAATGCCCGGGTGTGATGAGCACCTCCGCCCGGCGGGCTCCCACGTCAAGCTCTCCCTCCTGGAGGAAGAAGTCGGGTCCCGTCTCGGGGGGTTCCATCCCGAAGGACCTGTATATGTCGCCGCCGGAACCCCGGAGGAAATCATCCTCTCCTTTGCTGACGGCCACCATCGCCCCTCTTTGCCTGAACCATTCGTTGCCCTCGCAGTGGTCAGGATGACCGTGGGTGCTGATAACCAGTTTGACGTCGTCCGGGGATACTCCGTCCGCCTCCATGTCCTCAAAAAGCTGACCCAGGAGATGGGTATGGCCGGGGTCCACCAGGGTGGGCACTTCCCCGTCTATGAAGACAGTGTTGCAGTTGTTCTCGGTCATGCTCTCCCAGGGGTAGAAATATATTTCGTCTAAAATTTTCATATCCTTCATTCTCCTTGGTGGTCGTGGGCGGGTTCTAAACCCGTCCCTGCTATCGGTGCTCTTTATAGCCCCATGACTCCCTGGCGGCTCCAGTTTTGCTGGTAAAAAGGGTGCCCGTCCACGGTGATGTTCAGTGAAATCACCGCGCTGTGGGTGGTGATGTTGACCGCACCCTCCATAACTATCTCCATGTCCGGAAATTCGATGACGTTCTCCACCTCGGCCTTCACCTGCGATGCCGAGGGGTCATCCTTTCTGGCGCTGGCGCTGTAACGGTGGCCTGTAAAGAGCCTGGCCCCGCCCTCCAGCATCATCTCCCTGTCCGCGCCGGAATGGACGGTTACCGTGCCCTTCAACAGGTCCCGCTCTATGCTCCAAAGAGGTTCAAACAATGTCACCTCGGGCGGTATGGGGGGCATAGGTATCTCCTCGTATGGAGGGATTGCAGGTGACGGCCCCCTGGATGGTCTGACCGGAACGACCAGGGAGGAGGCGTACCCTCCCCCGAAGTAGACCCTGTGGCCGCCCTCGTGTTTAGAGGGCCAGATGCGCGGAAAATCCGCCGTGGCTATATTCAACCGCAAGCGATGCCCCGCCCTGACCAGATAGGAGGTGGCCCACAGGCTCATCTCCACCTTGTAAACTTCGCCAGGCGTGATGGGCGAAGGGAATTGGTGGGAATCTCTGTGAGTGAGGTTCAGCCATGCGGAGGTTATAAGGGTGGAGCCACCATCGGGGGCCACGTCGCACAATTTCGCTACCACAACGGCGTCGGGTATATCGGTTGAGACGTGCACCGTGAGGCGCGGAGAGCCGACGATTTCGAGGTCTTCGTTTAACGGAGGAGAGGCGAAGCTAAGCGACCTTGCATCATCCTCCCGCTGGTCCAGGTGAAGACCTATGTTGAAGGCAAAGGGGTTCCACAATCCCGCTGAGGCGCCCACGGTGGGGTCGTGAGACAGGGTCTGTGAATCGATTTCCTCAGGGGCCGCCCCTTCCAGCGACATGCTTTCCCCGCCTAACTGAAACTCCGCGCCGGTGGCGCCGGGGACAGGCCAATCCTCCTCGTAACGCCATTCATCCAGCCCCTGAACGTAGATGGAGACCGGCGGCTCCTCCATTATGCCCGTGTCGACGCCCTTCAGGTGCTGGTCGAACCAGCGCATAATTTCTCCGAACCCGTCGATGCGGGGGAGCAGGGAACGGTTGGGGAAATCGTGCATCCAGGGGCCCATGATGAGCTTCTTGGTGCAGCGAAGCGCCTCATAGCAGCGCACCATGGCCTCGGGGAATATATCCCTCCATCCGCCGATAAGGAGGGTAGGTACGCTTATCTTATCGCAGACCAGCTCAGGGCTGCCCTGCTCCCAGACCCCGTTGTAAACAGGGTTGTCTATCATAGACAGCAAGTAGGGAGCGTAGTCTTCCAGTCGCTCCTTCCACAGGCGCATCCAGCGTCCCTCGCCATCCCTGTGCATGGGCGGCATGGCGTTCATGACCAGCATCCAGGCGCACCAGCCCCCGGCAAGGTTCAGCATATTGGCCCTGCCGCCGGGGTAAGCGAAATCGAGGTAGATGTTCATGCCTGCGAAGGTCGGCGCAATGGCGGCCAGGTGGGGCGGCTGCTGAGCGGCCACCAGGAGAGAGGTAAACCCGCCGTAAGACATGCCCCACTGCCCTACCCTGCCGTCGCACCATTCCTGCCGGGCCATCCACTCCACGGCGTCGTATCCGTCCTCTTGCTCCTTGAAGGACATCATCTCCGCGGCCTTCCCCTCGGAGCCGCCCGTCCCCCGGATGTCGAGGATGATACCCGCGTACCCGCGTCGCGCTATTTCAGTAAAGCTCTCCCTGTACCCCACGCCTATGTAATCGTCCTTGTGGTAGGGATAGTAGCTGAATATCGCGGGCAGCGGTTCGTCGGTCTGCGGCAGAAACAGGTCGGCGGCAAGTTCCACGCCGTCGCGCATGGGTATGAAGACGTTCTTCTTTATACTCACTTCATCGTATAATGCGCACATAACAAGCACCTTTAGTGGTAAGGGAGAATCTTAAAGCCGTCTCAGTTCCCTGAGTTTTACGCCATTTTTTCTTAAAATG